>CAZAPN010000196.1:0-2778 GCA_964487145.1 uncultured Planctomycetales bacterium
GACAAAGCACTTAATCTAAATGATGCCGACAATCTCAAAATTGTTACCGCACAGGGGAAAGACAATTATTACAGAACAATTTCCTATCAGCGATGGAATAGCTATTTTTGGCAATTATTTTTTATTGCGAATTTTAGCCCTGAAAGTATTCTGGAAATAGGTGTTGGTGATAAAATTGTTGCCGACACTATCAAGAAGCTCGGATATGATGTAAAAACTTGTGATATTTCAGAAACTGTCAAACCGGATTATGTTGCTGACATCCGATCTTTACCTTTTGAAAAAGAATCATTCGATATGGTTGTTTGTTTTCAAATACTCGAACATATCGGGTATGAATATTTTGTTGATATATTAAAGTCACTGCATCAGAAAACATGTCATCCTGTCGCTACCTCAAATAAGGAAGTTTTTTTCTTTTAAAAGTCATATACCCTGGATGGGGACAAATAAATATTTAAGGATATTTAAGGATTTCCCCCGTTATCCTAACCCTTTGAAACCTTCCAGTCGCGAACATTTATGGGAAATTGGAATCCATGGATTCCCTCTGAATAGAATTATCAAAGATATTGAAAAGTCCGGATTTAAAATTCTAATAAACAAATCATCTCCCGAAAACAATTACCATCGTTTTTTCGTTTTAGAAAAAAAGGACTAAGGACTGGTCCACTTTATATTTCAGTCTCATTCGTAAAAAAATTTTTACGTTTCTCTATGGCAGCATACTTGATTCTGGATCTTTAAGAAAACTGAAAGGTATTTTACAATGACCGGTAACATAACGGATCGTCAAACAGTTCTTTTTTGTGGCCCCATCGATCAACCGCTCAACTCGGGACGGTACATGATCTCCGGTATGCAGCAACTCGGATTTGAGGTCATCGGTTACGATTACCGTTCTCATAACAACTATGAAAAAGATTTAAGGGAGCTCGTCAGAAACAGAAAGCCTGATTATGTATTTACATTAAAAGGAGAAAAACTTTCTCCTGAGCTCATGGCAGATTTCAAGCAAACGGGTTGCAAAACCATTCTCTGGTTGACCACCAGCGTCCTGGAAGACTGGATGCCGTCATTTGCCAGGGCCAATGATTACGTCGTTACCAATACAGAGGATATGCAGACACTGTTTTCCAAATATGGCGTAAAAAAAATCAAATGGATTACCCAGGGCTTTGCTCCTGATTTTTTTGGCGTCACCGGTCAGGAATCTGGCAAGAAAAATTCGTGTTATGCCCAAACCGCCATGATCGGTTCCATGGGCTATCCGATCTATAAAAAACGTTGTGAACTGGTAACGCTGTTGAGAAACAATGACGTGGACATCAAATGGTGGGGACCGCGTCTTGCACGACAAATCAAAAATATTCCTTTTTTTCTTGGAGGGGTGCATCGCTCATGGGCCGGCAAAGAAGTCTATATGAAAGACTTTGCCGATGTGATAAGAAACGTCAAGATTTTCATAGGACAGGATGCGGACATTCCCGTATCGGGTCTTTATCTCAGCAACCGGATCTTTGCCGTTACCGGTTGCGGCGGTTTCTATCTCGGGAGAAAGACCCCGGGAATTGAAGCTGCCTTTGAAATCGGAAAAGAAGTTGATGTTTTTGAATCAGATGAAGAATTGCTTGAAAAAATAAAGTTTTATCTTCAAAATGAAGACAAAAGAGCGCAAATTGCGCTGGAAGGCCAAAAAAAGGTTTTGACGCACTATACCTACAAACAACAGATCAAAAAAATATTTGACTGGATTTCAGAAAATTAACAGGAGTAGAAATGGGAAAACCGGGTATTACCGATTATAATGAATACTGGGACGATCGAATTGCAAAGCAGCATTTTCAATATACGGATGTTCACCGAAAAATTGTTGAAGTGGTCAAAGGAGTACTGGGAGAAAGCAAGGCAAGGGTTCTGGATTGCGGTGTTGGTCCCGGCCATGTTTATAAGGAACTTTCAAAACTTTACGAAGCATTCGGACTGGAGATTTCAGAAAAAGTTTTCAGTCTTTATGACTTTGATACATCCCGTATAAAGATCTGGAACCTGAATCATGGCCTACCCGTCTTCGATCCTCCACTGGATCTGATCATCGCCAGTAGAATCATCCACCATCTTGACGATCCCATCGGGTTTCTGGGACATATCCAAAAAAACTTAAAGACAAACGGATGGTTTATCGGTGTAATTCCGAATATCTGTTATTATCATCACCGGCTTAAATTTCTTTTCGGACAGTTTCCGCCAATCTCCGGCGCCCATGTTAATTTCCAAACCGGCCCAACCTTTGAAAAAATGGTCGTTGCACAGGGATTTAACCTCAGACAATTAACAACGCCTAAAAAAACGATCCGGGCTAAATTTTGGCCGACGGTATTCAGTCAGGACCTCATTTATGTATTCCAGAAATCGGGAAAGTGATTTTCTGAGCCGACTGGCGCCCTACGCCCTGAAATCCATCCACAGTAATCAAGCTTATCGCGTTCCCTGCAACGATCATTTCGTCTTTGTGAAAGTTTATGGGCCGAAGAAACCGCGTCTCTCATATGAAATCCGTAAAACGCTGAACCTCATCGGCATTCGTCAACCCGTCGAATATTTGTCCCCTCTTAAGCGGAAAGCCTTGGAAGAACACTACCTGAAGCACTGGCTCAAGAATGGTTTTAGCGTACCGGATGTGCTTGCCTCGCCCTTCCCGGAATATGAAGACATCCCCCATCTCACCACAACTTTTGTGGAAGGCATTACCTTGAGAGTAATTCTTCGCGGAGGATT
>CAZAPN010000197.1:0-2734 GCA_964487145.1 uncultured Planctomycetales bacterium
GACCGGAGACGTCTTTCAGTCTTTGCGATGCGATTGCCGTGATCAACTTCAAGATTCCATGAAACTGATTCAGGAAAATGGTTCGGGAATTTTGCTTTATATGCGTCAGGAAGGACGGGGGATTGGTCTATTGAATAAGATGAAAGCGTATCATTTGCAAGACCAGGGGATGGATACCGTTGAGGCGAATGAGGCTTTGGGATTCAATGCCGATTTGCGTGATTATGGAATTGGCGCTCAGATTTTGGTCGATTTAGGAGTCCAAGAGATCCGTTTAATCACGAATAATCCACGTAAAATTGTCGGCTTAGAAGGATATAATCTTTCTGTGACGGAGAGGGTTCCTCTTCAGGTCCCTCATAATCCGATGAACGAGCGCTATTTGAAAACCAAGAGGGAAAAGTTAGGACATCTGATTTAATTTCTCAGGTTTAAGATGATGATAGGAAAGAAAAAACAACCAACAAAACGGATCACCCATCAGTTTGCGATTGTCGCTTCGTGTTTCAATGATTATATTACCAAGCGATTATTGAAGGGGTGTCTGATTGAGTTGAAACGTTTGGGGGTTCCTTCGTCGTACATTACGACAGTTTGGGTCCCCGGGGCCTTTGAGATCCCAGTGACCGCCTTGAAACTTGCCCAGAAAAAAAATATCGATGGGGTCATTTGCTTAGGCGCCGTCATCCGAGGGGAAACGATTCATTTTGAACTGGTCGCGCAGAATGCCGCTCGAGGTATTCTGGAAGCGTCTTTGGCTACACAAAAGCCGATTATATTTGGAGTTTTATCAACGGAAACTGTTGAACAGGCCTATCGCCGCAGCGAGGATAAGGGGGACAATAAAGGTCGGGATGCGGCCCGGGCTGTTGTGGATATGGCAAATCTTTTTAGAAAATTTTAGTTCTCTTTTATGCGCAAACGAACCTTATCTCGTGAATGGGCTTTACAGATCCTTTATCAATCGGAAATGAAGCGTTTACCGATTGTCAATACGGCGGAAGATTTTTTTCAGCATGAGGAAAACCCTGATCCGGTCGTGATCGACTTTACGCGTAAACTTGTTCTGGATGTTGAGAAAAACCTTCATCCGATTGATGAGATGATTTCCCGTTATGCAACAAATTGGGAACTCAAACGGATGGCCGTGATAGACCGCAATATCCTTCGTCTCGGCGTATGCGAATTAGAATATATGTCGGATATTCCTCCGAAAGTCACCATCAATGAAGCTGTCGAGCTTGCCAAGAAATATGGGGATTTGGATTCCGGCAAGTTTGTCAATGGAATTTTGGATAAAATCCATAAAATCGAAATCTTACCTCAAAATAAAAAATTGTGAATCAGTTTGCCGACCTCCATATTCACACGCATTTTTCCGACAGCACATCTTCTCCTCAGACTGTCGTTGAACAAGCCGTCGAAATAGGATTATCCTGCATTGCCGTGACCGATCACGATGTTGTCGACGGTATCCGGCCCACTCAAATGGCCGCAGAAAAATATGATCTTGAGGTTATTGGCGGCATTGAACTCTCCTCCGAATGGGAAAATCGTGAAGTCCATATGCTGGGGTATTTTTTGGATATTGAAAACGAAGTCTTGTCAAGCACCCTCAGGCAGATGCAAGAGTTTCGAGTTGAACGGATCCATGCGATGATCGCAAAATTAAAAGATTTAGGCGTGGATGATGTCGAGAGCGAAGAAGTTTTTCGTTTATCTCAGTCCATGTCGGTCGGACGAATGCATCTGGCCACAGTCCTCGTTAAAAAAGGATGGGTGAGGAATCATTATGAAGCTTTCCATAAGTATATCGGGGAGGACGGACCGGCCTATGTCGGTAAGTTTGAATTGACGCCTTATCAAGCCATTGAGCTTATTCATGAGGCCCGAGGCATTGCTGTCTTGGCGCACCCCATGGTCACCAATAAAGATGAAATCATTTCGAGTTTAGTTGATGCAGGCTTGCAGGGTTTGGAGGTTTATTATCCCAATATCCCCAGTGCTGTTGTGGATTATTACGAAGGACTTGCGCGTAAATACCATTTGGTTATGACCGGAGGATCTGATGCCCACGGGGATGTCCGGATGAACACGTTCGTGGGGAAAGCCAAAGTCCCTTATGAAAATGTCTTAGCCTTAAAAAATTTGCTGTCGGACGATTAGAAAATGCAAACACCCGATTTTCGTTATATGAGACTCGCCATGATTTTGGCGTTAAAAGCCAAGGGGCAAACCTCACCCAATCCTTTAGTCGGGGCTATTTTAGTTAAAAAAGGCAGGATCATCTCAACAGGATATCATCGGTATTGTGGTGCCGATCACGCGGAAGTGATGGCCATCAAAAATGGAGGGAGTCAAGTCCGAGGTGCCACACTTTATGTCACTTTCGAACCTTGTTGTCATTATGGAAGGACCCCGCCGTGCGTGGATACAATTATTCAAAGCGGAATTAAAGAAGTCGTTGTCGGGATGAAGGACCCTAATCCTCTGATGAGTGGCCGATCCATAAAGATTTTGAAAAAGGCCGGAATTAAGATTCGAGTTGGACTCCTTCAGGACGACCTTCTTCGCATGAATGAAATTTTCGTGAAATATATTCGGACACGGATGCCATTTGTTGTCGCGAAAATGGCTCAAACGATCGACGGAAAAGTCGCGAATCTTCAAGGTCAATCCCAGTGGATTACTTCCGAAAAAACGAGGGGTTTTTCGCATCGATTGCGAAATGATT
>CAZAPN010000198.1:0-2709 GCA_964487145.1 uncultured Planctomycetales bacterium
GTGTTGGGTGTATTAGAATCAGTTTGACGCTCAATCTGAACTATGATAGAATTGACCGTTATTTTGGACAGTCCTTTTAAAATTTATCCCACGAATAACTCATAAGAATACAAATAAAAAAACGACACATTCCATGACACATCCTCTTAAAAATATTATTAGTAGATTTAAAAATAAAAATATTCTTGTTGTCGGAGATTTGATTCTGGATCAATATATCCGTGGAGCTGTCTCCCGGATCTCTCCCGAGGCCCCAGTTCCGATTGTCTTACAGGAAGGATCGGCCGTTTACACCCCGGGTGGGGCGGCCAATGTCGCAAATAATTTAAGCAGTTTAGGCGCCAAAGTGATGCTTGTGGGAAGAATCGGCCATGATCTCGAGGGGAAAATTCTCCTTAAAGAATTAAGAAAAAGAAAAATTAATTCCCATGGGATTTTCGTTGACCACAAAAGGCCGACCTCTTTAAAGACCCGTATTATGGCTCAGCATCAGCAGGTTGTCCGTGTGGACCGGGAAAAAACAGATAAATCCGAAGACGCAGCATTTACCCAAAACATCATTGACCTGATCCGTCGGCAGATCGACCGGTTAGATGCGGTGATTTTGTCTGACTATGGCAAAGGGCTTATTACCTCTGAGCTTGTCACAGAACTCTGTTCTTTGGCTATTTCCCAAAAAAAGATCATTAACGTGGATCCGAAAGTGGAACACTTTGGTTTTTATCGGGGAGTCACCTGTATTACTCCCAATAAAAAAGAAACCGAAAACGCCATCCACAATATCCGGATCACCCAAAATGTCGGTCGCAAATTTCCCGTCAATATTGAACGTCTGGAAACCGATGAGGATATCGATTGGGCTGGTAAGGCCTTGGTGAAGTTTTTAGATTTGGAATCATTGTTGATCACCTTGGGCGAAAAAGGGATGCGTTTGTTTGAAAAAGGAAAGAACCCGGTCCATATTAATACCCGGGCCAGAGAAGTTTTTGACGTGACCGGTGCTGGCGATACCGTGATTTCCGTTTATACCTTAGCGTTAACTTCGGGCGCGACGAAACATGAAGCCGCGGACCTGGCGAATTATGCCGCGGGGATTGTAGTCGGAAAGATGGGAGCTGTTCCGGTGACCGCGAAAGAATTAACTGCCGCCATTGAAGCCTCTTCCTAATATGATGAAAGTCATTGGGGTTATTCCCGCTCGATATGGTTCGACGCGTTTTGAAGGCAAAGTCCTTGCTCTTCTCGCCGGAAAGCCGATGTTGCAGCATGTTTGGGAACGTTCTTTAAAAAGCCGGTTATTAGATGATTTGCTCATTGCCTGCGATGATGTCCGCATCTTGAATAAGGTCAAAGAATTTGGGGGCAAAGCTGTTTTGACTTCTCCCAAGCATGTGTCCGGATCTGATCGGATCGCCGAAGCTGTCAAAAATTTGAAAGTTGATATTGTGGTGAATATCCAGGGAGATGAGCCTCTGATTTCATTTGCGACCATTGATCACTTAGCCCAAGCCCTCATCAAGGACCGTTCCGTTCCCGTTGCGACTGTGATTAAAGCGATTGAAAAAAAAGAAGAGGTGGACAATCCGAATGTTGTCAAAGTGGCTGTTGACCGAAAAGGGTATGCCTTATATTTTTCTCGTTCGACGATACCCTATAACCGCGAACAACGGCCCTGGCCGGGAATCGGATATTTTAAGCATTTAGGATTGTACGCGTATCGCAAAGATTTTTTGCTTTCGTTTAAAAAATTACCTTTTTCGAAATTAGAACAAACCGAAAAATTGGAACAACTGAGAATCCTTGAGGCCGGATATCAAATGAAGACTGTTCTCACCCGCCATGAGACCATCGGAGTTGATACTCCCGAAGATCTTAAACGGGTCGAGGCTTTGTTCAAAAGAAAGTCTGTTCGATGAATAAAACTATTTCGTTAAGAAATGTCACGTTTGGAAATCAGGAACCGTTTGTCTTTATCGCGGGTCCTTGCGTTATTGAGAACGCGAAAGTTGTGCTGAAAACAGCTGAAACCCTTAAGGCCATCACTGGCCGGCTAAAAATCCCGTTTGTTTTCAAGGCGAGTTATGATAAAGCGAACCGTACATCCGGAGAATCTTTCCGCGGCATCGGGATGACGGAAGGTTTAGCGATCCTTAAAGAAGTGAAGAAATCTTTGAAAGTTCCTATTTTGAGTGATGTCCATTGTGTTAGCGAAATGGAAAAAGCCGCTGAGGTTTTAGATATCATTCAGATCCCGGCATTTTTGTGCCGTCAAACTAATTTGCTTTACGCTGCCGCCGATACAGGGAAAATCGTCAATGTCAAAAAAGGGCAATTTTTAGCTCCTTGGGATGTGAAACAAATTATTCAAAAGATTGAAAGCCGGGGAAACAAGAAAATCCTTATCACGGAACGGGGTGTGAGCTTCGGTTATAATAATTTGGTTACGGATTTCCGTTCACTCGCCATTATGGCTCAAGAAGGTTATCCGATTGTCTATGATGCCTCACATAGCGTTCAGCAGCCAGGAGGTCTTGGCCATGCGTCGGGAGGACGAAGTGATTTCATTCCCTTATTAGCCCGATGCGGGATTGCGGCCGGTTGTGCGGCCTTATTTATGGAAGTTCATCCCGAACCACGTAAGGCCTTATCGGATGGACCCAATATGCTCCGGTTGGGGGATATTGAAGATTTGTTGGTTGAATTAAAACA
>CAZAPN010000199.1:0-2690 GCA_964487145.1 uncultured Planctomycetales bacterium
TGTTGGGGAAAGTATTTGAGAACCTTCTTCCTGAAAATATCCGCAAAGGGCAAGGCGCCTACTATACGCCCCGCGAGATCGTTCACTACATGTGCCAGGAGAGCCTCACTAACCATCTGATTACCGAAACAGGAATTGAAGAGAAAAACATTCGGAAACTTATTACCTCGAAAGAACACCTTTTTACAAGCGGCGAGGGCCTTGTTTTTTCTCCTGCAGAGGCGGAGAAGTTAGATAACGCCCTATCGTATATTAAGGTTTGTGACCCGGCCTGCGGCTCTGGGGCCTTTCTTGTTGTGATGTTACATGAGATCGTCATGGCGCGGCGGGTTTTAAACCCAAAACTGCATGAATATCGGCTAAAAAAAGAAGCTATCCAAAACTCTATTTATGGCGTGGACATTGACCCAGGAGCTGTCGAGATCGCAAAACTTCGCCTATGGTTGAGTCTTGTGGTGGACTATGAGCTTGAAGACATTGAACCACTTCCGAACCTGGACTACAAGATCATGTGCGGGAATTCACTCCTGGAAGAGCTCGTCGTGGGCGATGAGACAATAAATCTTTTTGATGAACGGCTTTTATACGCCGGGATGAAGAAGTCCAACGGTGCTCTTTTTGAGGATGATGGGATTGAAGTTGGCAAAGCATCCTCTAAAGATGAGGCGCTACAGAAGCGTTTGAAAGAAAAGCGGGATGAAATGTTGAGACTGAATGATCGGGGACAGCTCACGCCTCAGGTGAAAAAGGGATTAGATAAAGAAATCGCAGAAATATTAAAAGAAATGTCCCCCAAGAAAAAATCCAAGCAGCCAGATTACAGCCCCGGTCTTTTCATGGATAAGGCAGAAGAATATTTTTCCCTACTTAAGGAATTACATAAACGTTTCTTTTCCGAATCGAACTCAGATTTTAAGAAAAAAATAAGACGTCAGATCGAACAGATCGAGCTGGAGTTTATAAAGAGTTCTGTCCAAGAAAAAATCGATAACATCGAAGCTCAGATTAAAAGTCTCAACATGGATTCGCCGGATAGTCGCAAAAAGAACGCTGTTTTTGTGCAGCGTAAGCTTGAATATTCGGGCATCCCGGATCTGGTGAAAAACTCAAAATCAAAACCCTACTTCCTTTGGAAGCTTAATTTTTTTGAGGTTTTTCAGGAGAGCAAGGGATTTGATGTTGTTGTTGCCAATCCACCGTATCTTAAAGAACGAGACAATAAGGACGTTTTTGAAATTGTTAACAAGTCTGAATTTGGAAAACTCTATCATCAAGGGAAAATGGATTATTGGTATTATTTTTTACATAAGGCGATTAATTTGGCAAAACAGGATGGAATTATTTCTTATATCACTTCCCGGTATTGGATCAACAGTCGCGGGGCTGGAAAGCTGATCCAGAGACTCCAGGATGAAATATCCTTCCTCAACGTGATTGATATTGGCAATTTAAAAGTCTTTGATGAAGTCTCGGGGCATCATATGGTGGTTGTTTACCAAAAAAATAAAATGCGCGACATGTTTGTTTATAAAAAACTGGAAAATGACATTAGCGATATTGGCAAATATATCAACACGGCAAATGTAAAAATTCAGGAGTTATCCAACGGGGAAATTTATCAGCACAATGAAATTATGTTTCAGAAAGATGATTTTGAGCTAGAAAAAACCACTTCGCTAGGTGAGGTAACAGATATTACGCAGGGGGTTGTGCAAAATCCGGATAAAGTATCAAGAAAGGCATCGGAAGAATATAAATTAAATCAAGGAGAAGGAGTGTTTGTTCTGACAAAAAAGGAATATTCTTCGCTGCCCGAGCTTTCCAAATCAGAAGTGCAGTTCATTAGAAATTTCTACGACGAAAAAGATATCGGGAAATACATCTTTAACAGGCAAGACAATAAATATTTAATTTATCTAACCAGAGCAAACAGCCCCAGCATTGAGAAGTTCCCGGGTCTAAAGCAGCACCTTGCAAAATTCAAAAAAATTATGGATGCGCGAAGAGAGACAAAAAAAGGTACTGTGAAATGGTTTCAGTTGCATTGGCCGAGGGAGGAGAGATTTTTTGAAAATGCAAAAATCGTTATTCCTTCAATGTTTAAGCAAGCAACCGCAACATTTATTGCTGAGCCAGCATATTTTGGCCTCTCGACAAATCTGATAATCACAAAAGACTTAAATTATAATTTGAAATACCTTCTCGCTATTATCAATTCAAACTTTGCTTTATATTGGTTTTATAGGCACGGTAAACAACGGGGCGTTGGTGTGGATATCGGAGTTGACAAGCTTCGATCTTTCCCAATAAGAAAGGCTGTCGGAGACGAGCAGAAACCTCTTATTGAAATGGTGGACAAGGTTTTGGTTTTAAAGGAATCTAAAGGCTATTGCAGGGAGATAAACAAACAAAAAAAAGTCGAAGAATATGAGGCTCAGATCGATCAAATGGTCTATAAGCTTTATGGTTTGACTGATGACGAAATCAAAATCGTCGAAGAATCAATCGCCCCAAAATGAGCCTGATAAATGTCACACGATAAGATTTCCGCCCTACTAAGTTTAGGAGTCGCAATAGTCGTTTTCTCGGCCTCATTTTTTCAATGGTGGGATATTTGCTATGACGGAAAAATGAGAACGAAACTTTGGACGAAGATCTTATTCGGCGTCTGTATTGTGGCTTTAATTTAT
>CAZAPN010000200.1:0-2686 GCA_964487145.1 uncultured Planctomycetales bacterium
AAAAAAGTGACTTTCCAGAATTTAACCCTTGTCGATACATTCTTTAAAAACAAGAGTCTGAAAGGGATTCGATTCATCAACTGTAAAGCGGATCGGATGTCGTACGAATTTCTGAAAAACGGAAAAGCCGATATGACGGGTGTTCTCAAGGATTTCGAAGAATAGTGGTCATCTGCGGCGATGGTGCTTGGTAAGAACTTCCCGTCGATTGGTTATGAGTCTATTTTACTTCAATCGGGAAGTTTTTCACAATTTCGTTACCGTTGCGCACCACCCGCACAAAATAGGTGCCCGAGGTGATTGAAGACTGGAACCGGTAGGAGACGGTGATTTTGTCGTGGTGCGGGTAGTCGAAATCCTTGCTGAATTCCTGCACCAAGTCGCCGTTGGAATTATAGAGATATATGGAATATAGGCCTCCTTCTTTGTTGCCGAAATCGAATTTGAACTTTCCGTTGGTGATTTTCTGTTCCACCCGGATCGCTTTTTCAACCTTGGGAGAATATGGGATTTTTTTCAGGGCATACACGAAATGAAGCAGCGAGTCGGTTTCGCTTTGATTGTCGCCGTAGATGCTGCTGGGGTCGTTGTTGTCGGTGATGGTCCAAATGGCGTTTTGCACGGCATAGCTGGAGTACTTTTTTTTGGTGACATAGGTTGCCAGCGTGAGCAAGTCGCCTTGGGCGCCACCCGAAGGGTTGAATGCAATGTCTTGAGTGGGTGGCTCTTTGTGCATTTGCGTGCAAAAGGCGTTTATCGTAGCTTTTTTACTTCCTTTTGGTGTTAACGCCAGTTGCCGGTTGTCTGTCACCATCATGCGTTGGGTGGCACTGTCGGAGGTCAGAAACAGCCCGGGTTCCAATTGGATCGTTAATGTGGTGGATGTTAAATTCTGCAGGCTGATTTTCATGCAGGAACCCCAATATGTCGAGGAGTTCTTGTCGATGGTTTTGTTGGCGCTGACAAAGGAGGCCTTGACCATTTTCTTTTGAAGGGCTTCCGATAGGAGGATGCTTTTTGAAAATCCAAACGAAAACATCAGGATAAACGATAGCGACAGGGCTGCTTTGGCTGGTAGATGCTTCATATCGATTTGGGTGTTAAGTGAATAATCAAGGTTGTTTTCGAGTGCAATAATATTTGTAACGGGATTTGGGGAAGAAAAGTGTTAGATTCAAAAAAATCACAAGAGTTCAGTGCGAAATTGGATTCAGGGGTTTAAACATCCGGGACCTTCTAAAGTTCAATCGGGAGAGGATACGTTGCGGACACTGAAGTCGATGCTTAGCTGTTATGGATGAAAACAATCGTCCGAACGGCGTAACGGAATGATAAGAGGAGGGGGAGATTGGTTTGTACTGGTTTTTGATGGGAAAAGAATTGATAGTCAGTAAATTTATGGGAAAAAATATGAACAGGGAACCGTTGAAAAAAACCGTGAAAAAATATTTTCCGAAAAAAGGTTGCGAAAATCAATTAATAATATTACCTTTGCAGTCTGAAATTCAAGAAATAATATTAAAGATAACCGAATAAAGAAGTTTAATTATGTATTTAACTACAGAAGTAAAGAAAGAAATTTTTAGCAAACACGGAAAATCAGCAACCGATACAGGGTCTGTAGAAAGCCAGGTTGCCTTATTCTCATTCAGAATTTTACATTTGACTGAGCATTTGAAAAAGAACAGACAAGATAAATTCACAGAACGTTCTTTAGTCTTGTTGGTAGGGAAACGCAGAAAACTTCTCGATTATTTAAAGAAACAAGATGTCGAGAGATACAGAAATCTTATTAAAGAACTAAACTTAAGAAAATAAGTTTATATCAAGAGATACGCAGAGGCAATTTTCGGATTGCCTTTTTGCATTTATATTGAAGCGAAAAATTTATTTTGAAAAAAGTATTTAACACAAGAATATTAATATGTTAGGAGTTACAAAATCATTCAATCTTCCCGATGGAAGAGAGGTTACTATCGAAACCGGCAAACTGGCGAAACAAGCCGATGGTTCTGTCGTTGTAAAAATGGGAGACACCATGCTCCTGGCTACGATATGTACGAAAAAAGAAGCTGGTGAAAATGTTGATTTTTTGCCATTATCCGTTGATTATCAAGAAAAATATGCCGCATTGGGTCGATTCCCCGGTGGTTTTTTCAAACGGGAGGCACGTCTTTCGGAATATGAAATTTTGATTTCACGTTTGGTCGATCGGGCTCTTCGTCCTCTGTTCCCCGATAATTATCATGCTGAAACCCAGGTGCTGATCACCCATTTGTCGGGCGACAAAAATCATTATCCCGATGCATTGGCCGGTTTGGCCGCTTCATCCGCAATCATGGTTTCGGATATTCCGTTCAACGGTCCCGTTTCTGAAGTGAGAGTGGCTCGCATCGATGGGAAATATGTCATCAATCCTGCCGCCAGCGAGTTGGAAAAAGCCGATATCGAGTTGATCGTGGCCGCTTCCATGGAGAACATCATGATGGTGGAAGGCGAAATGAAAGAGGTTCAGGAAGCCGATATGTTGGAAGCTATCCGCGTAGCTCATGAAGCTATCAAGGTTCAGTGCCAAGCGCAAATCGAATTGGCGGCCATGGTTTCCACTTCATCTCCAAAAAGAGAATACTGCCACGAGACAAACGATGAAGAGCTCAGACAAAGAATGCATGATGAACTTACCGAG
>CAZAPN010000201.1:0-2656 GCA_964487145.1 uncultured Planctomycetales bacterium
CGGGTGTTGCCTTGACCATTCGCACCGCGGATTGCTTGCCAGTTTTTATTTTTGACCCTCAACAGAAAGTGATCGGCCTTGTCCATGCCGGCTGGCGCGGAGCGTATAAAGAAATTGTTCCTAATGCGATTTGGATTATGAAACGAAAATGGAATAGCGACCCTAAGAATTTAATGGTCGCATTCGGCCCATCCATGCAGCCCTGCTGTTATGAGGTCGGCAAAAAATTTTTAAGATATTTTCCCCAAGACACAACGAGCAGAGAAGGTCGGCTTTATTTGAATTTACCTTTGGCTGTTAAAAGGCAGTTGTGGGGCCTCGGGATCCTGAAAAAAAATATTTATGACAACGGGATTTGTACGTGCTGTGATCACCGTTTCTTTTCCTATCGGCGCCAAGGCGCAAAAGCCGGACGCATGATTTCGGTCATGATGCAGCGACCGTAAACAAACCTCGTAGGTTTGTTTACGGTAGGACGCATGATTTCGGTCATGATGTCGTCATAAAAAGAAAGAAGGGTGGATGAAAAAGATTCGGTTTATTCTGATTGTTGTCTTGATTGCTTATTTTTTGGGCAGCTTTACTCGAGAGGGATATTCTCGCGAGCCTGCGTCTATTTATGTGGTGGGCCAGGATACAGAATCGATCAGTGATTTTTTATTGGCCCTGAACGACTTTTCGGAGAGAAACGCTGCTGTTAATCCCGATGGGTTCATGGCTTATACCGCGATTAATGACATTCGAGGCTTATCTGAACCGGTCGACCATGGGGCCGGGATGAATTGTGTTGATGATTTGTTTCAAAAATATCCGCGCTTTCCGATCGTTCAGATTGGCCTTTACATGAAATATATGTTGAAAGAAGTCCTTACCGGAGGGCTTGATCAAAATATTGATAAAATAGGAGAATGGATTAAAAACTCGGGCAAAGAAGTTTATTTGCGCATCGGTTATGAGTTTGATAGTCCCGACAATGAATATGATCCGCAACTTTATGTCCAGGCCTATCGTTATATTGTCGATCGTTTAAGAAAAATGGATGTTGCCAACGTGCATTTTGTTTGGCATACGATTGCCTGGAGAGATCAATCGTGGGCGCCTTATGATCCCATGAAATGGTATCCGGGCGATACTTATGTGGATTGGGTCGGAATTTCTTTTTTTGATTCTCATCAGGATACGGAACGGATCGCCGCGGCCGATCTTTCCCGGAAGTTGAATAAGCCGCTTATGATTGCCGAAAGCTCTCCATTTAATCGATATACCGTCGATAAAAAGCGTCAATGGATTGACACGCTATTTCAATACATTCAAGAAAACAATGTTCGTTTTTTAAGCTACATTAATGTGAATTGGGATGCGTTACCCTTATTTGAAAAAGAAAAGTGGGGAGATGCCCGACTCCAAAATGATGGAGTTTTGATGAACCATTGGCTTGAGAAGATAGAAGGGTATCGAGGTTTATGATTTTTTTCTGAAATCCCAAAGTAAGAGGGATTACCCCAGTTTTAGTAAGGAAATAATCATTTTATTTTGCCTTATTTTCGAGGGAGTGTATAATGATGAACAAATTTAAGAGGGTTTAATGAACATTGTTATTTTCATGACTGCTAAAGATTTAACTGAAGCGCAAAGCATCGTCAAGAAGTTAGTCGAAGAGAGATTGATTGCCTGCGGGAATATCCTTCCACAAGTGAAATCTTTTTTTTGGTGGCAGAATAAAGTTGATGAATGCGAAGAAGCCCTCGTTGTCATGAAAACGAAGAAATCTTTCTTTAAGAAGGTGGAAAAAGTGATTAAGTCCTTACACAGTTATGACGTTCCGGAAATCATCGCTTTACCGATTTGTGCCGGAAACAAAGACTATTTAACCTGGATGGATCAATCTTTGAAGAGGAGGAATATATGAAAGTCTTTATCCGTATGTTATTAGCGATTACCCTGATTTCGGGAGTCATGATCAACCTTGATTCGACGCAGGCTTCAGGACAGCTTCCTTTTTTCGGGAATAGTCTTCTTGGAGAGAAGGCCCCCGATTTCACGTTACCTTCCCTGAGAGGGGAAACAGTCACGTTTAGTCGTTTGCGGGGAGATAAAAAAGCGATTATTTTCTTCTGGGCTACGTGGTGTCCTCATTGTCGCCAAGCGCTTAAAGAGTTAAACGCGGAAACGGAAACGATCCTTCAAAAAGGGATCCAGATTATTTTGGTTGACCTCGGAGAAAGTGCTCGGCAAGTGAGTAATTATGTTTTAGCGAACAAAATTAAGTCCGATATTCTTCTAGATGAAGAATCATCCTTGTCTAGACCTTATGCCCTCATGGGGATTCCCACCTTTATTTTTGTTGATGAAAAAGGGATTGTGACTGGCGTTGAACATTCGATGCCGCTCAATGTGGAAGAGGTTTTTACCTCATCAAAATGAAGTCGAATTGCCAAGGACCTCAGCAAAATTTATCTTTATTGTTAGACTTTTATGAGCTCACGATGGCCGCTAGCTATTATGAGCATCACAGAAATTGTCTGGCCTCATTTGATTTGTTTATACGAGACTTTCCCGCCCATCGCAGTTTCTTTCTAGCCGCAGGGCTTCAAGATGTCGTTGATTTCATTAAAAATTTTCATTTTGATAATGAGTCCATTAAATATTTGCAGAG
>CAZAPN010000202.1:0-2635 GCA_964487145.1 uncultured Planctomycetales bacterium
GGAAATGATGAACATAAATTTATCCAGACTGGACAAAGAAAAACATTCTGTTGATTGGACATTATTTGAATACGCAATTAAAACAAATGAAAAAATAATTCGGAAAGATAATGCTAACAAGTTTGATGAAAAATGGAACAAGAAAGAATCGGAAAGCGTTGAATGGATTGGGTTTAGAGATAGATATTTTGCTTCTATTGTCCGCCCTGAAATGGTTTTGGATGGTTACACTATAAAATCAAATAATGATCGGCAACTTTCTTTGGGAGGAAGCTTTCCTTCAGATGTGATATATCCAGGACAAACAAAAAAATATAGTTTTACTGTTTATCTTGGTCCGCAAAAGCTTGATCTTTTAGCACAAACTAAAATGGGTTTTGAAAAAATAATGGTTTTCAGCAATTGGGGATGGCTGGATGCGATATCCAAGGCCATTTATTGGATGCTGGGTACTATTCATAAAATAATTCCCTCTTGGGGAATTTGCATCATTCTTATTAGCTTGATTATTTATGCTTTAATGTATCCTTTGACATTAAAGAGTCTGTTATCCATGAAAAAGATGCAGGCTCTTCAGCCAAAAATGGCGGAATTAAAGAAGAAGCACGAAAAGACTCCAGAAAAAATGAACCAGGAGATCATGGAGCTTTATCGAAAACACGGGGTCAATCCGATAAGCGGATGTCTTCCAATGCTTCTTCAAATGCCAATATTTATTGGTTTATATCAGGTTTTATGGCGTTCCGCTTATTTTAGGGGAGAGGGGTTTTTGTGGATAAATGATCTTTCCTTGCCCGACAGGTTGATAAAATTGCCGTTTACGATGCCTTTTTTAGGTGAATATTTTAATATTTTACCCATCCTCATGGGAATTATAATGTTTTTTCAGCAAAAAATGAACATGGGAACAATCGCCTCTGCTGGTCCTGAGCAGGAAATGCAGCAAAAAATGATGCTTTACATGATGCCAATTCTTATGGGTTTCATTTTTTATAATTTTGCTAGCGGTCTTTGTGTTTATTTTGTTGTTTTTTATGCTTTATCAGGATTTACACAATGGAAGATATCAAAAATGATAAAGCCAGTGATATAATATGACAAGCAACACACAATCATGGGACTTTGAAGGGGGATCGATTGAAGAGGCCATAAAAAAGGCCCTGGAAACCCTCAATGTTTCACGTGAAACAATCAATGTCCGCGTTATATGTGAAGAGCAAAAAGGTCTTTTTGGTATGGGCGGGGCTAGTCCGGCAAAAATCAAGGTAACAATTAAGAATAAAAAAACGTAATTATTGTTTTTATGTTATATTGATGTTGCGTTTCACGTGAAACCATTTGTGGTTTGGAATGCACGATGTCAAAAGTTATTGCGATATGCAATCAGAAGGGCGGTACAGGGAAGACGACAACTTCTGTAAATCTTTCTGCCGCCTTGTCTGATCTTGGAAAAAAAGTTTTGCTTGTTGATATGGATCCGCAGGGAAATTCCACCAGCGGGGTCGGGATCAACAAGAACGAGATCAAAAGTTCTGTTTACGACGTTCTTCTCCATAAAATCTCCCCAGCACAGGCTATTCTAAAAACAGGCATCGATCGTCTTGATCTTATCCCATGTAATATTCATTTAACAGGGGCAGAGATTGAGCTCGTCGGCGTTTTGTCGCGAGAGAATCGTTTGAAGAAGGCCTTGGACAGTGTGCGCGATGGGTATGATTACATTATTATCGACTCGCCGCCGTCATTGGGGCTTTTGACCCTCAATTCTCTGGTTGCCGCCAATTCACTTTTAATTCCGATACAATGTGAATTTTACGCCTTGGAGGGCGTTTCACAGTTATTGAACACCATTGCTCTTATTCGGGACGGACTAAACCCGGGACTAGAGATCGAAGGCGTTCTTATGACAATGGCTGATTTCAGAACCAATCTGACCGTTGAAGTCATTAATGAAGTAAAAAAATATTTTAATGATAAGGTTTTTAAAACAGTTATTCCAAGAAATATTCGTTTAAGTGAAGCCCCGAGTTATGGAAAGCCCATCAATTTGTACGACAGCACATCCGTTGGTGCAAAAAAATATTATGATCTTGCCAAAGAGGTTTTAGGCATCCCGCTAGAAGCATAAACGCTTGGCAGTAAAAGACTTACAAAAATAAGGAAAAAATATGGCGCTAGGACGCGGTTTGTCGGCCCTGATCCCTGATAAAACAGAGGACGCTAAAGCGGCGTCTTCTCAAGAACAGGTTGATATTCAGCTTGTCAAGGACAGCCGTTTTCAGCCCCGGCAAAATTATGTTGAATCCGGATTGGATGAACTGGTTGCCTCTATCAAGGAAAAAGGCATCCTTCTTCCTTTGGTGGTGCGCAAGGCCGGGACCGAATTTGAGGTAATTGCGGGAGAGCGCCGTCTGCGCGCAGCACGCAAGGCCGGTCTTAAAAAAGTGCCGGTGATCATTCGTGAGGCGAGCGATCAGGAGGCCTTTGTCCTGGCCATTATTGAAAATGTGCAGCGGGAGGACCTGAACGCTCTTGAAAAAGCGCGCAGTTATCAGAGACTTGTCGAGGAATTTGGTCTTTCCCAGGAGGAGATCGCCAGGACCGTTGGCAAGGACCGGGTCACGATCACGAATTT
>CAZAPN010000203.1:0-2616 GCA_964487145.1 uncultured Planctomycetales bacterium
GGGGCTGCTCCTTGGGCAAAAACGGTTCAGCATAAGAAACCGCCTGAAGCATAATTTCGGCCGGTTCCCCCACACTGACCCCTCCGATCGCATAACCATCAAAACCAATCTGAACGATTTCAAGGGCAGAACGTTTACGCAAATCCTGATAAGTCGAACCTTGAACGATCCCAAACAAAAGTTGTTTAGAGCGCATCGCATCATCTTTGAGAAAATGCTCCCGTGATCTTTTGGCCCAAAGCGTTGTCCGTGAACAGGCTTCCTCGGCTTGTTCATAAAGGCACGGGTAAGGCGCACATTCATCCAAAGGCATGACGATATCCGACCCAAAAACTTTTTGCGTTTCCATGACCGATTCTGGGGTAAAAAGATACGGTGTCCCGTCCCAATGTGATTGAAATTCAGCACCCTCATCAGAAAGCTTCCGCAATTTTGCTAAACTAAAAACCTGATAACCGCCGCTGTCCGTCAAAATCGGTTTGTCCCATTTCATAAAGTTGTGCAACCCGCCGGCCTGCTGAAGAATGTCAATGCCCGGCCGCAAAAAAAGATGGTAGGTATTGCTTAAAACAATTTCCGTCTGTAAATCCTCCAAATCTTCAAAAGGAATCGCCTTCACGGTCGCGTTTGTCCCGACGGGCATAAAAAAAGGCGTGTGCACCTCGCCATGGGCCGTATGCAAAATGCCGGATCGGGCTTTTGATTCTGAATCCCTATATTGAATATCAAAAATTTTTGTCATTATCTCACTCGACTTAAACAATCAACATACAATCGCCATAACTATAAAAACGATATTGCTCTTTCACCGCTTCCTTATAAGCTTTCAAAACAAGGTCTTGTCCGCCGAAAGCACAAACGAGCATCAAAAGTGTTGTCACCGGAAGATGAAAATTTGTTAAAAGGCAATCCACCATCCGAAAAGAATATCCGGGATAAACAAAAAGATTGGTGTTCCCTTTCAGTTGATGCGTTTGGTTGACGGTTTCCAGGGTACGGCAACTGGTCGTTCCCACCGCTACAATTTTTCGGCCTTGAACACGGGCATCCTGAATGGCTCGAAACGTCTTATTGGAAACAGCATATTCCTCGGAATGCATTTGGTGCCGCGTGATATCGTCTTCAATTACCGGTTTAAAGGTCCCATAATTCACATGCAATGTGACCTTCGCTATCGTGTGCCCCGCCCGAACAAGATCGGAAAGAAGTTTTTTTGTAAAATGCAAGCCGGCTGTCGGCGAGGCCACAGAACCCAAGTTTTTTGCATAAACCGTCTGATAATAGTCACGGTCTAAAGGTTCATCCGGACGGTGAATATACGGCGGCAGCGGCACATGACCAATGCGATTCAAATAGCGAAAAATATTTTTCTTATTAAACCGGACAATCCCTTTGTCTTTGTCTTCGATATAGGCATAAATTCCGCTGCCATTAAAAATAATCTTATCGCCGGGCTTAATGCGTTTCAAAGGCTTCATCAGCGCTTCGAATGAATACCCATCGGAAAGTTTCTTCAACAAAAATATTTCAACCTCTCCCCCGCTTCGTTCCTTATGCCCTAATAATCGGGCCGGAATCACTCGGCTATTATTCAAGACCAAAACACTTTGGGATGGCAAAAATTCATTCAGGGAAGAGAAAATCGAATGACGAATAGTGCCAGACTTTCGGTCAATCACCAGGAGTCTCGCCTGGTCACGCTGGGGCAACGGATATTGCGCGATAAGCTCAAGGGGTAAATCGTACTTAAAATCCGAGAGTTTCATAACTAACAATATCTATTCCGGGATAATAATATTTGAGAATGTCCCGATACAGATACCCTTTCCGGGCCATGAAATTCGCCCCCCACTGGCACATCCCCACGCCATGCCCCCAGCCGCTGCCTATCAAATCAAAATAATAACCGCGCATCTCAACCGTATAATTATTACTGCGGATATTGTTAGGGCCAACGATCTCACGAAAATCCTTGCCCGAAATGGTGAGCCTTTTCCCGTCACGCGCGAGAATTTCTAAATTTTTGACCCTGTTGCTCGCATTGCGTTCGGTGACTTTGATTTCCTTGATCAATCCAATCGAAAAACCTTTGGCGTTTAATTTATCTTGAACATCCTTTGAACGAAAATTCCTTTTCCATCGATAATGCGGGGAATTCCGGCAGAATTCACATTTAATGCCCGATAAAGGAAACACATCTTCATTCCATATTTCATGGACATTTTCGGTTCTGCCGCCGCACGTTGCATGATAATAAGCGGGAAGGAGTTTCCCTTGATAAGTCATGACAAGCCCTAAGGTCATGCGCACAGCGACATTCGTCCGATAGCGTTCCGATCCACGGCCGCCGTAAACTTGAGAATAAATATCATTTGTCAAATCATACGGCCTTTTACTGGAATTCTTAATCCGATAAAGCGCATAAGTCCGCGCGGCTATGGCCTGGGCTTTGATGGATTCAATGGGCCAACGGCTCGAGACTTCATGATACAAAACTCCCCGAATATAATCCTCAACCCCCAAGATATTAACCGCCAACAATTTTTCCTGGGGATCGTCAATGATATCCAATTCTCCCCTCAATGGCCGGCCGTTCACATGGATGGTGGCCTCCCC
>CAZAPN010000204.1:0-2594 GCA_964487145.1 uncultured Planctomycetales bacterium
TCTCGAAAATGCTGTAAGGCATCAGCTGGGCTCAAAAACTCCATATAAAACGTGCGTAACAGATTGCGGCCACTGGGCTTGCCGCGTAAAAGCCAAGCATCAACTGGGTTTTCTCTTTTGTTTCATCTCGTACTCATCATGTCACTAAAAGTGTAGCATAATTTAACATTTTGTCATGGGAAAACATGCGCAGTTCGAGGGAAGACTATCTCTACGGGATATGACACGACAAGTAGTTCAAAAAGGGGAAATTCGGGAGTTTTCCACTATCACTTCTAAAGGAGAGATTTAGCCAAAAGCAATACGCCTCCCTATTGGAAAATAAGCATCCTCCCCGAGAGAATAATGAGGCGCAAATTTAAGTTGAGTTCTGAAAATGTCTGGTTTTCATGCCATCATCCTGAGGGCGAATCCCGAAGAATCTCAAGCGAGACCCTTCACTGCGTTCAGGATGACAACTCTTTAACCCAACCATGTCCTAACGATTTTGATTCACAAATGAAAAACTCAAGATTTAAGTTATCGCAAAACGAGCACAAACATTTCCGTCCATCGACATCAAAAAAAAATTACGGGGCAAACACCACACACACAACCTAGAAATTCGGCAACTCCATAATCCCGCAAACGCTCAACTGGGAGGCATTTTTCTATACTGCTTAAAATCCTGCTTTAAAGGCTGCTCGGGCGTCACTTTAGTCAGTTGAGAAATATCCCAGAGACGCATTCTAACTTCGCGGGCTTCTTCGCTCGGAGGTTTCAAATTCATGTATCGTTGATAGTGATCTTTAGCCTCCGGTAACTGATGAAAAACATAATCGTAGATAACCGCCAGATTGTGATGCGCTCTCGCATGATCCGGATCCCATTGAAGGACATATTCGTATTGAGTTTTTGCTTCATGGTAACGCCCCAAATCATAAAACAAATTACCGAACTCAAAATGCGCCTGAATAAGTTTTGTTTTCAAATCAAGATTTTCTCTATTAAGCGTTGCCTCACTCGACAAAGCTTTTTCAACCGACTCTTCATTTATCTTCATTCGTTCCACAATCTGGTCTCGTTCCTCCGCCAAAATCGACTGAGCCAGCAATTCCTCTTTCTTTTCTTGATCACTACGCAGTTTATCAAGGCTCTTTTCTAAATTATTTTTTTCACCCAGCAAATCCTGGTAGTCTTCTTGCATCGTTTCCAAATCCTTCTTGGTCGCGCTTAATTGATCGGTAAGTTCTTTAATTCTCTGGTCCGTCTCACTGTTCCTTTGAATTGCAAGTTGCTCAACCTTTCGCATCTGTCCCATCACATCACTTTTTTCGAGCGTCACCGTTTCAAAAGCCTTTTGAAGATCTCTCATGCTCTGTCGAATTTTTCGATTTTCCTGTAACGTTTCATTAAGCGTATACAAAAGTTTATCAACATCCTGTCCTTCGGCTGAAACCGGCGATCCCCCACTTTTCCCGGACGGGATCAACATCGAAGAATCCCCTGTCGAGAAATCCGGCTTCTCTTGTGTCACATCATCCGCTACCGCACCGCAAGGCGGCGAGAAAAGAAGCAATAATGCACCGCAAATCACTCCCCGCAAAACTGCGTCACTCATGATTTTTTGCTTCATAACGTTATCCTTTTCACCCACAAAACTCTCTTAAAGAAACATCGACCTGCCCAATCTCAACGTCTCAGCTCCATCAAATTTCCAAGAGACACACCCAAACTCTCTGCAGATTCGCGCACTTCGCCTGGGACATCACCCGCCATCAAATGTTTCGGGCCATCTTTCTCGGAAATTTCCAGCGTTTGACTCTCGCTCGATTTTATAATCGGAATCGGACGATCCAAAACATCTTGATGCCCGGCAACGATGTGCGGAGTAATAATAATAACAATTTCGGTTTTTTTGATTTCCTCGCTACGGCTCTTAAATAAATTCCCCAAAAGCGGAATATCCATCAAATACGGTACTCCCCGGTTACTTTCCGTCATCTCGTCACGGATAAGGCCGCCGAGAATCACCGAAATTCCATCACGAACAATAACAGTCGATTCCACCACCGTGCTATTTACAATGGGAATAAGGTTGTAAACTTCCAGCGGTTTCCCATCCGCGCCATTCACACTCCCCACAAACGACTTAACGTCGCCTGTCTTGCTCGAAATCTCCGGGCGGATCTTCATGGTGACAAAACCGTCATCATTGATAATCGGTGTCACCGCAAGCATCAACCCCACATCGATAAACCGAACATCCTGACTGATTCCGGTGTTGGTGCCCGAAGTCGCCGTGGTTGTCGAAACCACATAAGGAATGCGGTCCCCAATATTGAGTTTTGCCTCTTCACGATCCAAAATCATCAGCTTGGGCTGAGCTAACACCCGAGTACTCTCGATTTCCTTCATGGCCGTAATCGATAACATAAAGCTATCACGGTCCACTTCACCGATTCTCATGTTCCCAAAATCCGGTACCGAGGTAATTTCGGGAAATGAAAAATCGCTTTTAAAATCAAGATTTCTGAAATTATTAACCGGGAACTTCTTCTCCCACTCAACACCAAACTCAAATTTAGGATTTAAAGTCAACTGAAGGATCCGGG
>CAZAPN010000205.1:0-2574 GCA_964487145.1 uncultured Planctomycetales bacterium
GAGAACATTTCGAAAGTCCTTTATCCCAATGATATTGTTCATCGTGGCAAAGAGCTGCGTTTAAAGCAGGAGTATTTTTTTACGGCCGCCTCAATTGCGGATATTATCCGGCGATTCCAGTCTGAAAATTCTGATTTAAGAGATCTTCCTCAAAAAGTCGTTATCCAACTCAATGATACCCATCCGTCTTTGGCGATTCCGGAGCTCATGCGCATTTTACTGGATGATTATGAATTCGACTGGGACGATGCCTGGGATGTGACCCGTCGAACATTTGCTTATACCAATCATACGCTGATGCCCGAGGCCCTGGAGTCATGGCCTGTGCCCCTGTTAGAAAAACTTTTGCCTCGGCATCTTCAAATCATTTATGAAATCAATGCGCGGTTTCTGGACGAAGTGGCCAGGCGTTTCCCGGGGGACAATGACCGGTTGAGCCGGATGTCCTTGGTTGAAGAGGGAGACCCCAAAAAAGTCCGGATGGCGAATTTGGCGATTGTAGGAAGTTTTTCCGTCAATGGTGTTTCAGCCCTGCATTCGGATATTTTAAAAACAAAAATTCTTTCAGACTTTAACCAGTTTTTTCCAGGAAAATTTAATAATAAAACGAACGGCATTACGCAACGGCGTTGGCTTTTAAAGGCGAATCCGGGGCTTTCGTCTTTGATCACGAATTCGATCGGCGATAAATGGGTCACGAATTTAGATGAACTCAAAAAATTATTGCCCTTGAAAGAAAAACCAGCGTTTCGCAAAGAATGGCATGATATCAAGCAGAACAATAAAAGACTTTTAGCCGAGTATATTGAAAAGACAACGTATATCAAGGTCGATCCGAATTCGATGTTTGATGTCCAGGTCAAACGCATCCATGAATATAAACGTCAGCTTTTATTTGCACTCTATATTGTTTCTCAGTATCTTCGCATCAAGAATGAGCCTGATAAATTTATTTATCCCCGCACTTTTATCGCCGGCGGGAAGGCCGCCCCGGGTTACTTCATGGCAAAGCTCATCATCAAATTCTATAATAGTGTCGCGGATGTGATCAATCGCGATGAGTCGGTGCGCGATAAAATCCGGGTCGTGTTTTTGGAGAACTATCGGGTTTCTTTGGCCGAGAAAATTTTTCCCGCTAGCGATCTGTCCGAACAAATCTCGACCTCCGGAACCGAAGCCTCAGGAACCGGGAACATGAAATTTATGATTAACGGGGCCTTGACGATCGGGACCCTGGACGGGGCCAATATCGAAATCGCCGAAGCTGTTGGGGATGATAATATTTTTATCTTTGGTTTGAAGGCCCATGAGGTCGAGGACATTAAGAATCGGGGTTACCGGCCGGCGGATTATATCAATCAGTCGCCGGTCTTGCGGGAAGTGATGCATCTGGTCACTAGCCATTTCTTTTCTCATTATAATCCCGGGTTATTTGAGCCTCTGACCCAAATGCTGTTTAATAATGATCCTTTCTTGGTGTGTGCGGATTTTGATGCTTATTATCAAATGCAAGACCGCGTTTCGCAGCTCTATGTTAAAAAAGACGAATGGACCAAAAAATGCATCGTGAATGTCGCGAAGGCCGGGCGATTTTCATCGGATCGGACCATTCAAGAGTACGCTAAAGAGATTTGGAAAGTGTAGAAAGAATACCGTTGTTTTGTAAGAACAGTCTGTCCCCTTCCATTGAATTGTTTTTGTGTTCAATGTTTTTGAAAGAATTTGTTTTCTTTTATCTTAAAACTCGTCGAGAAATGTGGGTTATTCGATCGGGCCCCGGAAGAAATTTGTTTCTTGCTATCAGGCAAAGTTTGACATATAATTGGAAAAGTTTTTAGAACATCAATTTGGCTTTATAAGTTTTTTAAGAAAGGTTTACAACATGCCCCCAGAAGAAATTTCCTACCAATCCAAAGATTTAAAAGGTTTATTTGAAGCTAAGAGTGTCGCGGTTGTTGGCGCTTCTCCTAATCCAGAAAAAATCGGTTACCAAATCCTTAAGAACATTATTGACGGCGGTTTTCAGGGAAAGGTTTATCCCATCAATTCCCATGAAAAGACTGTTTTAGGTTTGGAGGCCTATCCGTCGATTCAGGATGTCCCGGGAGAGATTGATTTGGTTGTGATTGCGATCCCTGCGCCTTATGTAATTAAGGCGATGGAAGAGTGTGCTCAAAAGAAAGTCAAGGCCGCTGCCGTGATCACCTCCGGCTTTGGGGAAGTCGGCAAAGTCAAAGAAGAAAAGATGCTTAAGGAAATTGCTGACAAGAATAATATTGCCTTGATCGGCCCTAATATTTTTGGGGTTGTTTATACGCCGTCAAAATTGAATGCCAGTTTCGGTCCTCGTTTTGTTTTGCCGGGCAAGATCGCGTTCATTTCCCAGAGCGGGGCGTTGGCCATCGCATTGATCGGCTGGACAGCGATGGAGCGCATTGGCTTGGCGTCTCTCATTAATTTGGGGAATAAATCCGACATTGAAGAAAAAGAACTTATTGAATATTTTAATCATGATGAAATTGTTAATGTCTTTCTTATATTTATGGATGGTATAAAAAACGGCCGTAAATTCTT
>CAZAPN010000206.1:0-2547 GCA_964487145.1 uncultured Planctomycetales bacterium
GCATCGCGTCCCTGCCCCAATTTTTCAGCTTCAAAGGATAGCCAGGTCCCCGATTTTTGAATGATGCCAGCCTCAACACCCAAATCAAGAATTTCTCCAGATTTGGAAATCCCTTCATTAAAATAAATTTCAAAAATCGCATCGCGGAAAGGCGGCGCCACTTTGTTCTTAACGACCTTGGCCCTGACACGGTTTCCGACGATCTCCTCCCCTTTTTTGATGGACTCTACCCGGCGCAAATCAATCCTTACGGAGGCATAGAATTTGAGGGCATTTCCTCCGGTTGTTGTTTCGGGATTCCCAAACATGACCCCAATTTTCATGCGGATCTGATTGATAAAAATAACACAGGTTTTTGATTTGCTAATTGCGGCGGTCAGTTTGCGCAAAGCTTGAGACATGAGTCTTGCTTGCAATCCCATGTGGGAATCACCCATTTCCCCTTCGATTTCTGCCCGGGGCGTTAAAGCTGCAACAGAATCAATGACAATTAAATCAACGGCATTGGATCTTACTAAGGTTTCGGCGATTTCCAGGGCTTGTTCTCCGGTATCGGGCTGGGAAATTAACAAATCTTCAAGATTGACGCCCACCATTTTCGCATAATTGGAATCAAAGGCATGCTCGGCATCAATAAAGGCAGCTACTCCACCGAGTTTTTGGACTTGTTTGATGACACTTAATGTCAATGTGGTTTTTCCAGAGGATTCAGGGCCGTAGATTTCGACAACACGACCGCGAGGAATTCCTCCAATTCCGAGTGCCAGATCTAACGCGAGAGATCCCGTCGGGATGATGGGAACGTTAACCGTGGCATTGGTCCCCATTTTCATGATTGACCCTTTGCCGAATTGTTTTTCGATTTGGGCTAAGGCCAGTTCTAACGCTTTCTGTCGATTGGATGTTTCAGGTGTTTTTTTCTCTTCAGGCATACTACCCTCCTTTGTTGGTTGTCGCACAAGTTGTTGTTAAAGATTCCAAATTATACCTGAGTGACTCGGCATTGTCAATCATTTACACGTTGAGGATATAGCTTAAAATATTGAAATTAAATGGTTTGCGTAAGTTCTGAATAAAATATGAGAATTTTGATATTATTTTACAGGGATTGACACTTTTGAATTAATGCCGTTATTTCTGCAGAAAGGTCCGGAGTATTTTCTATAATTTTTCGATAGTATTGTTCAGATATGTCACAGCGACCTTGTAAGGAATAAATATTCGCCATCTGATAATAGGCATCCATGCTTGATGGTTGTAATCTGATCACTGTTTCAAAATGCTCAAGGGCTGTATTGGTCGCCCCTTGATGTAAATAACAAAACCCAAGATTATAAAACGTATTCGGATCCCAGGGGTTTATCTGGAGAACTTGGTGGAAACAGTTCATCGCCTCATGATAACGGGCCTGCGAGGCATAAAGTGTTCCCAGATTGTAGAGGGTATTAGGGTCGTTCGGGATGATGTTAAGGGCATCCTGATAGGCTTTCTCTGCCTCGTTAGATTGTCCTCTCTCGACCAGAATAGGACCGGATTTGCTTAAACGTAAGAAGTCAATATTCCGCTGGTCCAGTGTGGCCCCGACCGATAAAAATGAAAGTACTAGGAAACCACCTATAAAAATAAAGATTTTCTTATACTGACGCTGAAGAATTTGGTCCGCAAACCAGAAAATGGCAAAAGCCTCATACAGGACCAGAAACGGGAGAATGCTTGCCCGTAAACGATCGCTGGCAAAGGAAATCACGATGATTAATAGTTGGCTTAAAATCAATAAATTGATTTCTGTTGTTTGACGCCGTTGGACATACCCCAGGATTATTCCAATAAAAGCTAAAGGAAAAACTAAACGATAAGGATTAAAATCACAGCGATCTTTCCATCTTTTCTGTAACAACAGATCAATTTCATAACTGTTCTCATCATCACGCATAAAAGCCAGGGTTTTTGATGAAATTAGATTTAAGAATATTTCCGGGGATTGAGTGATGTGCTTTAACCCTCTTTTAAGCCAAAAAGCGGAAACCTCGCTCGGTTTAAGACGTTTGTTGAGTACTTGCTCAGCGATAATATGTTGATCTTCATCATGTCCTTCGTGGGTCGGTCGGATAAAAGTCGGATCTTTGAAAACCCCGGTGGTTTGAGGATTGTTTCCTAAATAAAAATTAAATCCTCCCTGCCCGCAAATGAAGAGCCAATCGTCGGTTGCAATCTTGTTTCGGATCGTGACAATGGCTGGTAAGAGCATAAAGCCAAGGAATAACGGCAAAATGATTTTTTGTAAAGCCCGAAGCCAAACTTTTTGGTTTTGATAGAGCAGGTAGATCACTAAGAGTAAAACAAAAAACAAAAATTTTGCATCACCCAGCAGGGCAAGGCCAAGGATGAGACCGAGTAAAAACCATTCGCAAGGGGACTCTCTCGTTCGTAAATCAAGTAACGCCAGAATAGCCATTAGGTTTAGAAAAATGAGTAGCGTGACGGGCATCATTAACCAGTCATAGAAAATAATCGAAAAATTGAAAGCCAGCAGAATCGATGCAAAAT
>CAZAPN010000207.1:0-2539 GCA_964487145.1 uncultured Planctomycetales bacterium
TTTCATCGACAATATGCATGTCATGGGTCGCGGTCACAATGGTTGTGCCTTTTCCGTTTTCCTCAAGGAGGATATCGATAATATCTCTCGTTGTCTGCGGGTCAAGACCAGCCGTGGGCTCATCCAGGAGCAAGACCTCCGGCTTTAAAATCAACACGGAAGCTATCGCGACCTTTCGTTTTTCCCCGATACTTAATTCATGGGGGGAGCGTTCTAATAAAAGATCGATCTTAAGACGCTGCACCATGCCCTTCAGCCTCATGTGAATCTCTTCCTCCCCAATCCCAAGCTGTAAAGGCCCAAAAACGATATCCTCTTTGACCGTCGGGCAAAATAATTGAATGTCGGGATTCTGGAAAACAAAACCCACCTTGCTTCTAAAAAATCGGCTCAACTCCGTGTCATGAAAATCACTTTCTTTAAGCTCCTTTCCAAAAAAGGAAATCGATCCCTTCGAAGGAAAAATGAGCGCGTCAAGCAATGTCAAAAGCGTTGATTTCCCCGTTCCGTTGGCACCGACGATTGCCGCCTTGGCACCCTCATGAATCGTTAAATCGATCCCGCTCAAAGCTGGGAATTTTCCCAAATAAGAGAAATAAACGTCTTTTAATTCAAATAAAGATTTTGCCATAGACATAAACCTAGGATTAGAAGAGCAGCTACAAAAAATAAAATGTCTTTAAAACCGATACGCAACGCCTCCAGGACCCTCGGCTCCCCAGCATAGCCCCGAGAAAGCATGGCACTATAAACTTGGCTATGCATCACATAAGACCTCTGCCAAAGGCTTGCAATGTTCCAGGCAACAATCCCCTGACCCTTGCGGACCGAAGAAACATGTCCCACCCTGCTTTGAATAGCGAAATAGGTATTTTGAATCATCTCAATAAAAAGATAAACGTATCGATAGCACATCTCTAAAATCATAATAAAAATTTGAGGGATCCCAAACACGCGTAAAGCCTTGAGGAGAACAGAATGCCTTGTTGTCAAAACAAGAAGTACGCCCAATGAAACGGAAGTTAAAACACGCAAAAAGAAAATGGCGGCACTCGCTATCCCTTGTTTTGTAACGACAAAATTCCATCCAAAGGCTTGAAAAGTTATCCAGGCATCTCCGGGGCTAAAAACATCAAATAAGGCCGGCACAGCGATGCCCAAAGAAAAAAGAGGAATAAAAAACCATGTCCGCTTTAAGAAAAACCCGATATTAATCGAAGAAACGCCTGTCAAAATCAAACACCCGACATACAAAAAGCTGATCGAAAAAATACTTTTGGAAAAAAGAACCGCTAAAAGCATAATAAAAATCGACAACATTTTAAGACGGGCGTCCCGGGCCTGTAGAAATCCACAGCGAGAGGCATGTTCCTCGGCCCAAAGACTATCTTTTAAAAAAACAAGAGCGCCCATCAGCGAGCGCTCAAGAAATCGGTTTTTTCTTTTACTCAAATCAATGATCCTTTTTAACTAAAAGCTTTCCTATCCCAAAAACAACTAAAATCGTCAACCCAATCCCGACTATCGCAGAAAATATATAAGCAATACTTAGATGTGTCAATCCTTTTTCTTCCCAGCCTTGAAAAGCATAATCCGGTAGAGGGGCCTTCCAAAGGGTGGACAACTTTTCGAACCCCCGGGGAACATAACCGACCAATGTTGCAATTGTATCAACACCCCATTCCCCCCAGGCATCACCCGCTTTAAAGTGTTCGGGAAGCAACAATCCCAATGGTGACAAGAGAATTAAGATTGTGATCCCAACCCATAATTTTGTTGTAGTCTTCATGCCGACACCTCCTTCACTTCCAATAATGAAGGATCTTCTTTCTGGAGATATTTGATCACAAGAGCTGTGATAATTGCTTCAACAAAACCAAAAATCAAAAGATGTTCCCCCATCATGACCGGAATTGCCACATTCAAACCATAAGGACAATAGAGGGATTGTCCTGAAGCCGTTTTGTGTAACAACGGTTGTATTCCAAATAAGACAGCGGTGGTCAACGCTGCCACATTTAATCCGACATAACCAGCGACTCCGGCTGCCAGAACGCGTCGTTTCGAAGTGACGGAGGAGCCTCGACTCAGCACCCGATAAATAAAATATCCCACAAAGACTTCCACAAATGCCATATTAAAACAGTTCGCGCCTATGGCCGTGATGCCACCGTCACCAAAAAGCAAAGCCTGAATGACAAGCGCGACAGTGACCGCAAGGCAGGCGGCCCAGGGCCCGAGCAGGATGGCCGCTAAAACAGCGCCCACCGCATGGCCCGTAGTTCCGCCGGGAATAGGAACGTTCAGCATCATAATAACAAAACTAAATGCCGCTGAAATCGCAAGGAGTGGGACTTTTTTAGCTTGAAGCGTTTTTTTAACAATGCGGGAAGCAACCGCCCAAACAGGAAACATGATGGCGTAAAACACACCACTTGTGGCCGGCCCTAAATAACCATCGGGGATATGCATTCTCTTCTCCTTTAATGTGGCCCAGACTTACGCGACCGAAGGGACCGTAAGTCTATGACCGAATTAA
>CAZAPN010000208.1:0-2537 GCA_964487145.1 uncultured Planctomycetales bacterium
TACACGGGGTTTTTGCCCTTGTCAAACCAGGCGGAAGAGAGAGATCACTTCTTACATTGTCATGCTATAAATCGCTATATTTAACGACCGAAAGGAAGTGCCCAATAGAAAGATGTCCCGAAGGTGCAAAATCAGGGACATTACAACCCATGACCGGACGGCAGGCATTACACCCAAAACAAAAACTACGCATTGATCTCATTTTGAAAATAAAATTGATACCACAAATGGGACTCCGTATTAGAAGTAATATGGTATAAATAAAAAATCCCCAAAAAAGAGAGGATAATCATTCCCACAAGAATTCCGTTATTCACAGTTTTGTTTTTGTACAAGTAATAAACGAAATAAGAAAGCATAATGGGCTGGAAGACGTAGAAATACCGGAAGGGCCGGCTGAAAGAAATAGCTCCCACGGGAAACATGTAATACGTAATCAGCCCTATAAAAAACAAAAAATAAATCATGTTAAACCATCTACTTGAATAATATTTTTTTAACCTGGCACTGTATATGACAATAATCACATGAATAATAATTTTCCACAGATAAGCTAATCCCGTCCCGGGATTTTCTTTGAAATTTTCCGCCAAGGCATCAATATTATAACTTTCTTCATACATTTCAGCGCCCAATAAAGAAATATAAAAATCCACCACCGCGCTAAGGCTCATAATAATATCAAAAAAAACCTCCTTTATCACAAATGCGGAAGCGAGAAGGATTAATTGCAAAGGGATGATCTTTAAATAATCTCTTCCCCCGACCAATATTGGGTAAAATACAAATAAAACGATGGCGCTTCGGTGAAAAAGAAATGCCATCACACCCAACATCGCATATCTCCAAAACTTTCGCTTCGCGATAAAGTTCAAGGAAAAAACCCAGATACACATGGCGATTGATTGTCTAATTACATTCATCCAGAAAATAATATCCCCATTCGCAAACAAGAAAAAAATCAAAAGAGGGAATAGATACATCTCCCGTTTGAATGCATAAAAGAAAAAAAAGACCTGAATGAACGCAAGCACTGCGAAATAAACCACAAAATTTAAGTTTAGAAAGTGAGAAAGATCGGTTATTGCCCGAAACAATAGCTCATTTTTTGACGCATCTCTATTCGTGAGATACGCCTCAAGATATGTAAGGTGGTCAACTCCTACATCATATCTCATTCCGAAAATAACCGCGAACAACAACATGGGGAATATGACTGAAAAACTCCAAAAGGATGGCACTGAGGCAGGGACATAATGATCAAACACTTTTACCTGGCAACCAGCACGATAAAAGGAGAGCATCATAATCCCTAGCAAAAGGGTATAAATCGTCAAACTTTGGATCATCTTATCCTTGGATTTTGTCTTCTTCTGTTATAAGTTGTTCGGCGTAAAATTTTCAATGTTGTGTGGACCCAATTCTGGCAACCTACAAATAAATTGCCGGTCATCAATGCCTTGTGGAACAATTTTAAAAATGGTCGAATCCCGAATCTCAAACTTTGAATTATCAGATACATCACCGACACATTTTCATCCAATCCATTATCTCTCAAAAGATTATTTTTTTTTATCCTGACATCAAACACACTTTCTATGTTTTTAAAGCTCCGGGTATTAGTAATACTCCCCTGAGCGATTGTGACGCAATACACTTCGGCGGTGTCAGCATAAATCGATTTGGCAACCATCCCGATTTTCAAGCTAAAAACTATGTCCTCGCCCGCAGGAACTTCATCACACCTTATACCATTCGTTTTGACCAAAATAGTTCTAACCATTCTTGCCCAAACAGGCGACCATTGATATCGCAGGGCGTATTCATTCCCGTCCTTCAAGAATTTGTCTATTTGTCTAATATATAGCCCATGCCGATGCGCCGGCTTTAGCGTGTCGGAATAGCAACTGGTCATTTTAAAAAAAATTACGTCAAACGTTGCGTCCCGATATGAATCAAAAACTTGAAAAGCGCATTCCGTAAAAAAATCATCGGCATCTAAAAACAGTAGCCAGATTCCTTTTGCCTGTTCCATGGCAACGTTTCTTGCATGACCGCAACCTTTCGTGTTATCAGAAAACAAGATGCGCACATTGCTTCGATGATTAAACAGATGACGATCAATTTTATTAGGCGAATTATCAACGACCAGTACTTCGATATCTTCTCTTTCGGGGACTGATGCCACGGCTCTTTCCAAAAGAGCTGTATTGGATTTTGTAAAATGAGGAATAATAACAGAAAAACAAATCACAACACCTCCATGTTATATGGTGACCTGTTAGCATTTGGGGACAACTTTATCGGATTCACGCGCATAAGCCAATTTGTTTTTTATACCATCGGGTGATGTCGTTCTCGCGGGCGGGAGAAAGTTGTTTGGAGTTAGCGGGGAGAGCGGTCTTGCCGCTTTTAGGGGGCGTCTGGTTAAACACGCGGGAAGGGATCTCGATCTTCACTCCCAACGCCTTGCAATGATTCCGGATTTGTCCGTCATCGGTAACCACTCGAACGTTCGCGGGAAATTTTTCGCGCCT
>CAZAPN010000209.1:0-2519 GCA_964487145.1 uncultured Planctomycetales bacterium
GAAATACAACACGCTCATCAAAACGGAAGATGGCCTCTCAGCGATCGAAAACCAACCGGCATATCTTAGAAAAGGGGTGCAGATCAACGACACGATGGCTTCCAGTGATCTTCAATCTTCCGCGCTGAGGATCTCTCAGAATGAAGAAAATCAAACAGTGATAGAACGAAAAAATCCATATCTGTTCGACAACGTGGACTAATCAAATAATAAACTTATGAAACTTACAGCACTCATCAATAACGACATCAAATCGGCAATGCTGGCCAAAGAGAAAGAAAAACTCGAAGCCTTGCGCTCGGCCAAAACGGCATTCACATTGGCAATTGCCGCCAAAGGAGCAGGGACGGAACTGACTGACGAAGAAGAAATTGCCATCCTGAAAAAGCTGGTGAAACAGCGCTTGGATGCCGCCGATATCTATGTTCGGCAAAACCGGATGGATTTGGCGGAACCTGAACAATTTCAGGCGTCAATCATTAAAGCTTATCTCCCCCAAGAAATGCCGGTTGAAGAACTCACGGCAATCATAAAGGAAATTATCGCTCAATGTGGAGCTGCCTCCGCAAAAGAGATGGGCAAAGTAATGGGGATTGCTTCAAAACAACTACAAGGTAAAGCCGATAATAAAACCATATCGGAAATCATAAAGAGCTTGCTTACTGATTAAAGAGAAATAAAACGCATGATTTCTCAAACTCCGGGCGATGTGAATCGACTCGGAGTTTTTTATTAAGAAATTGGCGGTGATTGAGCGAAGCTGAAAATCATACGTTTGCAGTCTTTGATGATTTGAAAACGCGAAACAACGCGTGCGGTCTGATTGGGTTGTTACAATTCCTGAATAAACTTCAAGATCACTTTCAGCGCCTCTTCATTAAACGTCTCTTCAATGCGGGCATATTCCGAGGGTGAGCCGGTGTTTGCCGTTTGGAAAAGATGGTTGAGTTTTGGAAAGGTCTTCACGGTCAATTTTCCGTTTTTGTTCTTTGCAACGGCTTTTTGAATGGCGGGAATGTTTTGCGACATCGGGACTTGCAGGTCCGATTCGCCATTTAACGCCAAAATGGAGCAGTTGACCTTGCCGAGATAATCCGCCGGGTTCAAGCGGATAAATTCTTTCATCCATGGATTCAGCACTTGCATGACAAGTTGTTCCGCGGTTTTTTTGGAGAGATTGTATTTTTTTGAAGTCTCTTCCCCCAGTTTTTGGATAGTGCTGTCGGTGATTTCCCGGATTTTATTGGCGGCCTTGGCATTGTCAGAAATGGTCATTGCCGCGTCGAAGGCCTGGCGGTTTAAGTTCACCAACGGGTCAATGATGGAATCGGGAATGGAGGAGGCTTTCAGAATCAGCCGGTATTGCTCGAGCATCAAGGCTTTGCCATCCACACCGGTGCCAGCCAACAGGACGATGAATTTTACTTTTTTATTACGCGATGCCACGATGGGAGCGATGGTCCCTCCTTCGCTATGCCCCATCAGCCCGGCTTTGTTGGCGTTGATGCGTTTGTCTTTGATAAGGAAGTCAAAAGCGGCATTGGCATCCGTGGCAAAATCCAGCGTAGTGGCTTCGCTGAACTTTCCGGTTGATTTGCCCACACCGCGGTCGTCGTAACGGAGCACGGCAATCCCGTTTCGGGTGAGATAATCGGCGATGACAAGGAATGGTTTATGTCCCAACAACTCTTCGTCCCTGTTTTGGGCTCCCGAGCCGGTAACGAGCACCACGGCGGGGAAAGGGCCTTCGCCTTTAGGCAGGGTGAGCGTTCCGCCCAAGGAAATGTTTTGTTTTTCGTTTGGAAATTGCACCTCTTCCGATAGGTATGGATAAGGCTCTTTGGGCGTTTGCGGGCGGTTTAAGCGTGCGGGCTTGTCGGTGAGGAGCAACGTGAGGGGATATGATTTTCCGATCTTGCACAGCCCGCTGATGGTTTTTTTCTCGAGATCCACACGGCCCTTGTAAGTGAATTGAAGATCGCTCACCCGAAAGGAGAGCGTGTCGTTGTCGTACGATGATTTCATCACGGCCTTGTCGATCAGCGCCGACCATGGCAAACTGGCTTTGATCCGAAGGATGGAGTCTGCGGCAATATCGATGACCACCATCTGCGAATCGCCCTCGGCGACTACGATTCCTTGCCAGGCGCCACTGAGTTTTGAATAATCGGGCTTGGATTGTGAATAACTGAAAATCGGCGCAATCGTAAGGATTGCAAAAATCATAAAAAATGTATATTTTTTCATTTTTAAGTATTTATTTCTTGAAAATGTGTGAAACAGATAACGGTCGAGGTTTGCTTTTCGGCGGGTCTTTAGGTACCACTTTCTTGTCGATTACCACTATGTTTATTAATTTGTCTGTCGTTTCAAATTTTTGTTCAACTCCTCAGAAAGCAAGGCTTTATTGGTTGTTTTTTTCTTGTCAATGCGTTTCAAATTTGTTGTAAACGGGATATGTCTTTAATTTAAAAGCAAGGTAAGGTTCTAACATAGTTTGCAGAATATCATGGTCTTCA
>CAZAPN010000210.1:0-2493 GCA_964487145.1 uncultured Planctomycetales bacterium
CTGACCATCCAGACGTCAACCTTCAACAAGTATCTCGAAGAGGCCATCCGCATTAAACTGCAAAAGATCATCTTTATTCATGGCGTGGGCATCGGACGGCTGAAAAGCGAAATCATCAAAATTCTGGCACAATACCCCTCGCTCCATTATTTTGACGCCCCGATGTCGAAATATGGCTCCGGGGCCACCGAAGTGTGGATCAAAGAGTAAAAAGCCCCGAAAAAATAAATCCGCAACTTTGTGGATTGTAATTTTTCGAGGGTCCTCGTAAAACTATAAAATCGGAGATTTCTGGTTTTACGGGATCCATAAAGTCTATAAAGGCGAAAGTGACGAATTATCAAAATCAACGATTTTATTGGGGCGTGCCCTCGGCTGGCTTCCTATGATGAATTGGAGTCATCCGATCACTGGCAAGCAAGCCGAGGTCGGGCTTTCCATTCCAAGTCCTCGTCGCCGGGCTTCTGCGGGCTTTCCATTTCAATCCCTCACGCAAAGGAAAACCCTTTAGTTCTTCGACCTTCGGCTCTTCAATATTTTTAGTGAGCGATCAGATAACTTGGAGTCATCCGATCACATACACCAAAAGCACACGACATTTCGGAAAAATTATTCACAAAAAAACCGTACCTTTGCACTCGTAACAACGGATGGGTCTGTCGCTGTCTTCGGCAACGGAGAGAGAGGAAAGTCCGGGCAATTCAGAGCGCCATGCTTCCTAACGGGAAGGGGTTGCAAACGGGGAGGTTGCAGCTACAGCAAGTGCCACAGAAAACAACCGCCACATCTCGGTGTGGTAAGGGTGAAAACGTGAGGTAAGAGCTCACGGTTAGCTTAGGAGACTAAGTTAATGGGTAAACCTCATGGATTGAAAGACCAAATATACCGGGGCTTGAGGGTTGCTCGCCCGATCCCGGAGGGTAGGTCGTTTGAGGTGCATGGCAACATGCATCCTAGATAAATGACAGACATCACGCTTCGGCATGATACAGAACCCGGCTTACAAATCCGTTGTTACAAACCCTCCCTATCGTCAGTCGAAAGTCCATAAAGTCCATAAAGTCGAAAGTTCATAAAGTCCATAAAGTTTATAAAGCTTTGAAAAATCAAAATCTGAGTTTTTTATGATTTTTCGAGAGTCCTCGCAAAACTATGAAATCGAAGATTTCTTGTTTTGCGGGATCCTTAAAGTGCGCGAAGCGAGTCTAAAGGAATTTTAGTCAGGATTTACAAGATTAGCTTCGCTGAGCTCCCTGCGGTCGTTTAATAGGATTTGTTCGGGTTGAAGGCCCAGTATAATTTAGGCTCGGGCTCTTCGACTGCGCTCAGCGACCAGCCCGAGCCTAAATGTAGTGAGATAAAGATTTTGGCGGAAAAATTGAGGCGAAGCAATCATTTTTTATGACAAAATCATCGATTAAGAAGATTTTTTAACGGTAAATGGCGCTGAGGAAACTGAAAGCGCAGTCTACTCAGAGGAGATAGCGGCGTAGCCGCGATATCTTTTCTTTGAAGAAAAGAAATTGAAAAATTGGAACAAGGTGCTTCGCACCGACATCTTTCATTAGTCCATAAAGACGAAAATTCATAATAAACAATAATGAGAGGTATTCATACTAACGGATACAAAAAAGACCTGCTCTTGCGAGCAGGTCTACCCCACCATGAAAAAAACTACACAAGTGTGTGTAGCTTACCTTAAATATTGTTGTCGATTAATATAAGCTAACCGTTTGAATAATCAATGAACTAATGTGAGTACAAAGGTAAACAGAATTTTTGAAAGTGTCAAATAAAATTTCCATTTTTAACAAAATAATTTTTCCAAATCCATCAAATTATCATAAAAACAGATTCAACATATTCAAATTCACTATTTTAGAAAATCACACCCGGAAAAATATTTTTCACCTCTCGCGTGTAGATTTAACAATCAAAGCAAAGAACTTCAGCGTCCACGGAAATAAATCATGAAAAACGGAGGTTATTTGCGTTTGCTTTTCGGCCCCTTGCTCACGCGATGCTGCTTGATTATGGGTTTTTCGGCTTCTGCAATCAGCGATTTCCAGTCGTACCGTTCCTGAGTCCCAAGATCTTTGGTTTCCATATACGTCTTTTTGTCCATAACCAAAACTTCGATCGACTTGCCGATAAAACTCTCAATTTCCAAGAGCAACGGTTTTTCGTCACTACTGCAAAACGACACGGCAAAACCCTTTTTGGTCCCCCGACCGGTCCGTCCGATACGGTGCACATAGTTTTCCGCCACTTCCGGCAAATCGTAATTCACCACATAATCCACCGCATCGATGTCGATGCCACGTGCGCTGACATCCGTAGCCACAAGCACCTTGATCTCGCCGGTTCTGAATTTTTCCAGACTTTTTTGCCGCTCAAGCTGAACTTTATCCCCATGCAAGGTTTCAGCGACAATCTGCATGCGCTCCAATGCACTGCACACCCGTTCCGCCCTGACTTTGGTGCGGACGAAAA
>CAZAPN010000211.1:0-2492 GCA_964487145.1 uncultured Planctomycetales bacterium
CACCCGTTGCAAAAGGATTGTCAATTACACGGAATTCATCGATGACGAAGTCGAGTTATTAAAAAAAACAGAAAAAGGACTTTCTAAAAAATATAATTTTAAAATCAATAATCACATCATCCAGTTTTACGGGTTATGTGATAAGTGCAGAGAGTAACCCTCTTACCAGGAAAGGAGGCACCAAAATGCCAGGAGGAGATAGAACAGGACCGATGGGAATGGGCCCGATGACGGGCAGAGCTAGCGGCTATTGCGCAGGTTATACCAATCCGGGCTACATTAACCCTGTGGCGGGGAGAGGTTTTGGATTGGGCCGCGGCGGAGGAAGAGGCCGGGGCGGTGGATTTGGACGCGGTTTTGGCAGAGGTTGGGGATTGAGTGCGTGGGGCGCCAATCCTTATGCGATGCCTTATTACCCCTCCGTTGTTTCACCGCAACAAGAGGCAACGGCACTGAAAAATCAGGCGAAAGCCATGCAAGACGAGATCCGCTTGATTAACGAGAGAATTAAGGACCTAGAATCAGAACAATCTTCTGAAAAATAAGTAGGAAATAACTTTTATTTTAAAAAGGGAGGGTGGATTTTATGCCTCGAGGTGACGGGACTGGCCCGATGGGGCAAGGTAGAGGGATGGGTAGAGGAATGGGAGGAGGAATGGGCAGAGGTCGTGGTGGACTAAATCGTAACAATTTCAGCCTAGGATCCGGCGGAAATTGCATCGGCCCAAACTGTGGGGAAAAAATCGTTCATCAAATCGCCAACCCCTGCATAACCCTAAAATGTCCTAAATGCGGGACAAGCATGACAAGAGAATTATAATTGGAACCAGGAGAGAAAAAATGAGATATGCCATTGCAAAAGACGGCGATACAGTTTCAGCACATTTTGGAAGATGCTTGGAATATGCCATTGTCGATATTGAAAACGGTCAAATTACCGGGGAAAAAACAGTCAATAATCCGGGACATGAGCCAGGCGCTATCCCCAGCTTCCTGAATTCACATCAAGCTAATGTTGTGATTGCCGGCGGCATGGGGGCACGAGCTATACAGTTTTTTAAAGAATTTGGAATTGATACAATCGTAGGCGTATCAGGATCCATTTCTAGCGTAATAAAAGATCTGGCAGAAGGCACCTTAAAAAGCGGGGAAAGTTCATGCGACCCTAAAAGCGGTCGAGGTTTTGGATTAGAGCGTCAAGGCGGATGCCACCACGATTGATAACGTACCTGTACAAATTGAAGTCCCGGTAACATTTTTTAGCTAGTTCAAACCCGATAACCTCACAGGAGAAAAAAATGGAAAACTCAACCACTTTAACCAATCGAGTTCCCTTGATCGGAGAAAAGGCTCCGGCGTTTGAGGCCGACACAACCCAGGGGAAAATTAAATTCCCGGAAGATTACAAAGGCAAATGGGTCATTTTGTTCAGTCATCCGGCGGATTTTACGCCAGTCTGCACGACAGAGTTTATGACCTTCGCTTCCATGGAAAAGGAATTTGAAGATTTGAACTGCAAGCTCATCGGTCTTTCAATCGACAGCCATTATAGTCACATCGCCTGGCTCCGAACGATCAAGGAAAAAATCGAGTACAAGGGCATGAAAAATGTCGAGGTTAAATTTCCGGTCATCGCGGACCTCAAAATGGATGTCGCATATAAGTACGGGATGGTTCAGCCTGCGGCAAGTGATATCAGCGCGGTTCGCGCCGTGTTTTTTATGGATCCGGAATCCAAAGTCCGGGCAATTATTTTTTATCCTTCGTCCCTCGGACGCAATTTTCAGGAAATTAAAAGAGCCTTGATCGCCATGCAGGTCGCAGATAAACACCAGATCGCAACTCCCGCAGACTGGCAACCGGGCGATGACGTCATCGTTCCCCCTCCCGGAAGCTGTGGTGTGGCAAAGGAAAGAGTCGATAACGCACAAAAAGAAGGCATTAAATGCTTGGACTGGTTCATGTGTCTTAAGCCTCTCAAATTAAAACAATAAACCAAGAAAAAGGAAAATCTATGAAAATCGTTGTTACATCTGAAGGGCAAACTCTCGACGCAATGGTTGATCCGCGATTCGGGCGATGCAATTATTTCCTGCTTATCGATACCGATACGGACAAGATTGAGGCGATCCAAAATCCGAGCACCCAGCAAACCGGAGGTGCGGGCATTCAGGCCGGCCAACTTATAGTCTCCAAAGGGACTGAAGTGGTTCTGACGGGAAACATGGGGCCGAACGCTTTCCAGGTCATTCAGTCAGCAGGAATCAAGGTCGTGACCGGGGTCTCGGGAAAAATATCGGAAGCCCTCCAGGCCTACAAAAACGGTAAGTTTTCACCTGTGGCAAATCCCAACGTCGGATCCAAGTCCGGCATGTCTTAACATTTGAACCAGACGTTGTCTGGTTCAAAAGTTAACGGTTGTCTTTCACCAAATTCAAAAAGAGGAGAAATTGAAACATGGTTAAGGTAGATACTACAAAGTGTACTGGATG
>CAZAPN010000212.1:0-2481 GCA_964487145.1 uncultured Planctomycetales bacterium
TTCGTGTCACTGGTACGTTTGGTCGCCTTTTTATCTTTAGTTGCTTTCTTGGCCTCTGGGAGCGTAGTAAAGTCCAGTTTTTTGGATTCTGGGCGATCTTTGAAGGGTCGATAACCATACATCGGGCAATTCTTAATGCAACAATCAGCCCGACCGTCAATAAAATATCCCATGCAGTCATAACATTTCGCCTGCATTGCCTCTTTGCGGGTTAATTTCCCCCCGTCAAGGTGCTTGAGTAGATTAGCCTTACCTACCGCCTGTAACCCGTCTTTGTCGATCATCTCGTATAAGGTCATTCTAACCAACTTCTCTTCCTTGGGTGTCATGCGGCCTTTGCCCCTTTCGCCAATTTCAACGCTTCGATGGCTTTCTTATAATCCTGTGCTTTAATTTCTGCCAAAGCCGCCACGCCCATGTATTTGAGGAATTTCTCTTGCTCAACTCCCTTGTCAATAATGATTCCGGTCAATGTTGTTTGCTGTTCAAGGGTGATAAGGTCGGGGTATCTATCAGGTGTGACTTCCGGCTTCTTGACTGACCCTGCAGCCCATTCAGTCACCAGAACGCCGCTTTCCTCACAAAGCAGTTTGCCGGACGGGAACATGATCTTATGTTGCTCCTGTAATTTAATCGGTTGCGGGATTCCCGGCTTATCGGCGGTCAGTAAAAACGATACCGTCAATTCATACGGCAGTTCCTTGGAACAAACTGGTTGCCAACCAATAGGGATAATCTGCATTTTGCCGTTTGCGTCTTTCTCCATCTTTGTTTTTTCTTCTGCCCGAAAACAGAGAATTAGGTGAGAATTGACTTGGAGCAACCGTTGAACCATTTGCTTGTGTGACATTTTTGGTTTTATCCACGCCGCCATTTTACAAGATTCACGCTTGCGGTAGTCATCCCCTGCCATTCTGGTAAGTTCTTCCTCTTGCCAATCGAGTATTCCACCTTCACCCGCCCATTCATGGCTGACTGAATCAACGACAATGGCCTTATATCCGGCCTTGTCTGCCGCCTGTATAGCATTGGCGTAATTATCCGGCCTGAACGGTGAGCCTAATTCGCAATGGTCAAACTCAAACATATCGGCATAATGCAACGCCCGTCTTGCTTCCGTGTCAATCACGGCAAATCTGTTTCCCTTTCCGACTATTCCAGAAGCTAGTCGCATTGCTGAATAAGTTTTCCCTGAACCGCTTGCTCCGACCAATCCGATCAGTAACCCAACGGCCTCTTTTTTCGCTTGTTTAAAAACGTACATATTAACCAGCCTTTCTCATTTCCCATTGAGCCAAAGAATAACTGGGCGGCTCAACGGTGTAAATTCTGTTTGAATACGAAGGCCACACGCCCGACTTTATACATTCACGCCAAAGGTGCAACCCTCTCTTAACCTTTTCTTTACCCATTTCTTGAAACTGCAAATCCAATTCTATGAACGAGCAAAGGTAAGGAGGATCGACTTCCTGAACCATGAAAATAAAATCCGGTGTTGTCCCTTCAATCTCTGACACGCCACGGCGATAAAAAGCGTCTTGAATATCCAAACCGTTTTGTGTAATGACACGGCTAAAATCTTCCGGTTCTGCTAGTTTACTTGTTGTTTTATAATCCAAAATAATGGTGCGTTCTGTGTTAATCCAATCGGTGCGTATCCGGCAGTAAAGGTCGTCTGGTTGTTCTTGCCAGATATAGGTTAATTCGGGTTCACCCAATTCAACCTTTAACCCAAGCTCCGATTCGCTTAAACTTTTATTTGCCACTTCGACCATTGACATGACAGAATCATATTGTTTTGCCAGTAATGGCACTTTACCGTTTGCCCTTGCTTCGTCTCTTGCGGCCTGTGCTTCCTTCTTACGCCAATCATCATAAGGCAACGACACAGCAACATCATCAGTTCCTTCTAAAAAGATCGTATGCGCCGCCGTTCCAATGTCAAAGTGGGTTGCCGATTCTTCCGGTTGAAAATCAGGGTTCAATTTCGGATGATTCCAAAATGCGTGTCGTGGCGTTTTGGTAATCAAGTCCTTAATGGTTGACCGTGTTAATGATGGTCTAGGGCAGGGGTCAGCAAGATACTGTTCAAAAGTCATTGTAAATTTTCCGTTCATCATACCGCCTTTCTGGGATTTAAAATATCACCCAATATAGTGAATAAATCAGTTGTGAATTTTTCAGCACGTTTTGCGCTATTGAGGTTATTCACGGTTTCAATTACACCATCAAATATCTCTTGTAGTTTATCCCGATATTCTATTGTTCGTTTCCCAAACTCCCAATCAGTTGTGAGTTTGACCGCTTCTTCGATCTGGTCATAAATATCATCCTTAAAGTTAAAGGACTCATTATCCTTCATCTCCATTTCGTATCCCTCAAACTCTTTTCTTCGCCCGTATTCTGTAAATAAATAAGATGTGTCTTCCATTATTTCCTCACTTTATACACTTCGCCTGTTTTAAGGTTCTCTGCACGAAA
>CAZAPN010000213.1:0-2474 GCA_964487145.1 uncultured Planctomycetales bacterium
GTTGCGTTAAAAGTCGGCGCAGGGATTGTTGCTATTTTTGTTTCTTTCCTTTTATTGAGAGCCGGGAGAAAAATGACATGATGATTTATCTTTTATGTCTGATCTTGTTTTCTTTAGGATTGTATTGCATCCTGCGTAAGCGCAATATCATCAAGATTATTATCGGGGTCATTATCTCGGAATATGCCGTGAATCTTTTTTTGATTCTGATGGCTTACCGGATCGAAGGCCGTGCGCCGATTTTTGCGCCCGACCAACGGATTGAAAACATGGTGGATGCGCTGCCTCAGGCGATTGTTCTGACATCGATCGTCATTGGTTTGGCCACAACGGTCTTGCTTATTGCCCTGGCCATTCGGATTTATGAGAAATTTGGGACTTTTGATATTACAAAGATCAGGGAATTGAACGGATGAAATTTTCAGCCAATCTTATACCTCTTTTTATTGTGATCCCGTTGTGCGGGGCGTTTCTAATTGCCTTGGTCCGAAGACGCTTGAAGGGATTTCCGGATTTGATCGGCTTTTTATCCAGTTTAGGTTTATTGATTAATGCTTTATTAGCCCTAGCTTTTACGAATATTCATGGAACGATCGTTTATAGTGTAGGGGCGTGGAAACCTCCGATGGGCATCGCCATGGTTTTGGACGGATTATCTGTTTTTATGTTAGTGACGGTCAATCTTGTCGCTTTTTTCATTGTGATTTACTCGATCGCTTATATGGAAAAGTTTACGTCCAAATGGAAATTTTATACCCTCTTACTTTTAATGTTGGGAGGGATGAACGGTGTTATCGTGACCGGTGATATTTTTAATTTATTTGTATTCTTAGAAATTGCGGCGATTGCTAGTTTTTCTCTTGTTGCGTTTGGCACGGACCGTCAGGAATTGGAAGCGGCATTTAAATATGCGGTCATGAGCACGGTTGGATCATTGTTTGTCCTTCTGGGGATTGCGTTACTTTATGGTTATACCTCAACTTTAATTATGGGCGCCATGGCCCAGGTCTTGGCCCAGAAGGGAAAGACGGATTTAATTTTATTTGTCAGTGTCTTATTTATCATGGGATTTGGTTTAAAAGGGGCTCTTGTTCCTTTCCATGCGTGGCTTCCGGATGCCCATCCGTCTGCGCCGGCACCAATTTCTGCCATGCTCTCCGGCGTTTTAATTAAATCTTTGGGGATCTATACGCTCGCCCGGATTTTTTATCATGTTATTGGAATTCCGCCCATGGTTTCTTCGGTCTTTATGGTTCTGGGGACCATTTCGATGTTATTAGGAGGCTTTGCCGCGATCGGTCAATGGGATTTTAAAAGGCTTTTGGCGTATTCGTCCATTAGCCAGATGGGATATATCTTTCTTGGTTTGGGATTGGGGACGCCCCTCGGCATTATGGGCGCGTTATTTCATCTTTTTAATCATTCAGTTTTCAAGTCGCTTTTGTTCCTTAATGCCGGGGCAATCGAATATTCTGTCGGCACGCGGGATTTGCAGAAATTAGGCGGATTAGGGAAGGTGATGCCGGTGACGGGTGCGACAAATTTGATCGGCGCTATGTCGATTTCAGGAATACCGCCGTTTAATGGTTTTTGGAGTAAGCTGTTAATCATCATCGCGGCGGTTGAAGCGGGACGACTGGGGTTCGCTGTTTGGGCCGTTGTCGCGAGCATCCTGACATTTGCCGCGTATTTGAAAGCGCTGAAATACACCTTTAGCGGAAGTTTTAAAAATACTGATGTCATTGATGTGATTAAAGAAGTCCCCAGCCTGATGAAGATTTCGCTCATCAGCTTGTCATTGATTTGTGTCCTGGGGGGCGGCGTTTTTTTGACAAGCTTGAGAAATGTTTTTCTCTTGCCTGCGGCCAATAGTCTTTTAGAGAAAAGTCAATATTCCGATGTCGTCCTAGAAAAGATTCGTCAATTATGAAAAAACGATTTTTTATTTTTTTGGTGGCTTTATTGGTCTGGTCGTTGTTGAACTGGCCACCGCAGGGGGTATATCTTCTTTTCGGAATTTTCGTCGCAGGATTTGTCGCTTACCTGAGCGGCGATCTATTCTATCGCAATGAACTTTTCTTTAATGGGAAACGGATTTTTTACTTTCTTTTTCAATTTCTTCCGTTATTTTTCATGAGTTATCTCGCAGCGAGTTTCAATATGGTCTATCGGGTTTTACATCCTGGATTATTGATTCATCCGGGGATCGTGAAAGTGAAAACACAGATCAAATCAGATACCGGTCTGGCTTTTCTGGCCAATAGTTTGACCTTGGCCACAGGAACAATCACGGTTGATTTGGATAAAGAGAAAGGTTTCCTTTATTTACATTGGGTGGATATTAAGACCCAAGATACAGAAGAAATTGCAAAGAGAATCGCAGGACGTTTCGAACCGGTTTTAAAAAAGATTTTTGATTAGAGGCTTGAGGATGAAAACATTACACTGGATTTTAGGTGCGTTGGTTTTCGGGA
>CAZAPN010000214.1:0-2469 GCA_964487145.1 uncultured Planctomycetales bacterium
TACTTATAATTACTCATAAATAATAAATACTGCATAAAATAACAATTTTAAGGAGGTAACGCATCATGCAAAAATTTCTTTTACTTTTATTGGTTGTTTTTGTCCTTCTGTTTATCGGGAAGCAAAGCCATTTTATTGAGAAAAAAGAGATATATGATGAACGATTATCGGTCAAACGTGAAGACTACCAGCTGAATTGGAATAATTTAACAACCTATGTGAACGACATCCCCGCAAAAATTAAGGGGATTTTTTCGAATCCCAAACCGATTCGTTAAGTTGTTGCTATTTTTTGAGGAAAATTTTTTCCAAAGGAGTGTAAATAGGACCTTGGGGAGTTAGCGTACTCTCCAAGAGAATGATAGAGTCAATGGCGTGTGGTTGTATCTCTTTGATTTTATAATTTTTAAGTTCTGAGGTCAGTTTATAGGAATTTGTTGAGCTTCGTTGGCGTCCTAGGGTGATATGGGGACTAAAAGGCTTATCATCTTTTGGAAAACCCTCCTTGAAAAAGGATTCTTCAATATCCTTCGCGAGTTGCATTGTTTCATCCATCCCTTGTTCAATCCCAATCCAAATAATTTTTGGCCGATCGATTTTTGGAAAGGCACCCAATTGTTTTAACTTGAGGCTGTAGCTTGGATGCGAGGGAACAATATCGTTCAGGATTTTTTGGGCGTTTTTGACTTGATCCTCCGGGATCTCTCCGAGAAACTTCAAAGTTAAATGGATATTCGATGGTTTGACCCATTTGATATCAGCCCCGGTCTCCCTGAGGTGTGATTGGATTTGTCCGAGATATCTTTGGATATCAGGGTGAATTTCGATGGCAATAAAAGTCCTTACAAGATTTTCCATGCTAAACGAGCAGCTTTTGGATAAGATTGAGAGCTTTTTCGGAGGCTTGTTTTTTGATAGACAAACGAGATCCTTTAAATCGGAATTTTAAAGAAATGGTTTTTTGACCTAATTTCCCGGTGATATAAACGAGTCCAACGGGTTTATCCTTTGTCCCTCCCGATGGGCCGGCGATGCCGGTGATTCCGATTCCGATATTGGTATTCAATCGTTTCTTCACGCCTTCGGCCATGGCCAAAGCCACAGGTTGACTCACAGCGCCGCATTTTCTTAAAAGTTTTGGAGAAACACCGAGAGATTTGATTTTAATTTCGTTGGCATAGGCAATGATCGTGCCTTTAAAGAATTCCGAGCTTCCGGGAACATTCGTGAGTCGGTGAGAAACCAGGCCTCCCGTGCAAGATTCTGCAATCGAGACCGTTTTTTTCTTTAATAACAACAATTGAGCTAATTTTTTTTCGATCAGCATACCGACATTATAAGAGAGGTTTTGGTTATTGGCAAGGACTGTAAAAAATCTTGACAACCGACAGAAATTCCCATATATTACATCAAACTTTCGGGGTAGGGTGAGATTCCCAGCTGGTAGTGATTTGTCCTTTAACATAGGACAATAAGCCTACGAGCCTCGCATAAAGAGGCAGATCAAGTGTTTCATTCAAAAAATCTTGAGCCAATAGTCCTGAATCATCAGGGATACATTTATGTATCAAAGCCTAGAAGGAAGAAAGTTAAGATGCCACAAAATGTCTTCCTGTATCCCGAGAGTTCTCTCGGGATTTTTTATTTATGATATCAAAAATAAAAAAGGAAGGGGAACATATGTTTAATACGATTCCAGAAGTGATTGAAGATTTAAGAGCCGGCAAGATGGTCATCGTTCTCGATGATGAAAGCCGTGAAAATGAGGGGGATATTTTAATTGCCGCCGAATTTGTAAGGCCAGAAGATATCAATTTTATGGCTCAAAACGCACGCGGGCTTATTTGTGTTCCGATGGAAGAAAAGCGTCTTGATGAATTGCACCTTTTTCCGATGAGGGACTTGGCAAGTCAAAGGCATCCTCATAAACAGTGTAATACTGGTTGGGCTATTTCGGTCGATGCCAGTCAGGGGGTTACGACGGGAATCTCTGCCCATGACAGGGCTTATACGGTCAAAGTTTTAATTGATGCCAAATCAACTCATTCGGATTTGGTGACTCCTGGCCATCTTTTTCCGTTAAGAGCGAGACAAGGCGGGGTTTTGGTTCGCGCGGGGCATACCGAAGCCTCTGTTGATTTAATGCGATTGGCGGGGCTATCTCCTGCGGCTGTCATTTGTGACATCATGAACGCGGACGGGACCATGGCGCGAACGCAGGACCTGATTAATTTTTCCAAAAAACATAAGTTAAAGATTTGCAGCATTGATAGTTTGATCGAATATCGTCGGAAGTTTGAAGTCTTGATTGTGCGTGGTGCCGAGACAGTCTTGCCTACACCTTATGGGGAATTTAAAATGATTGGTTATGAATCGAAAGTGGATGGAGCCGTTCATTTAGCCCTCGTGATGGGACAGATTGATAGCGATTCTCCGATGCTTGTGCGCGTTCAATCGGAATGTTTGACC
>CAZAPN010000215.1:0-2466 GCA_964487145.1 uncultured Planctomycetales bacterium
CACGGATGTTGCCCGGCCAATGGTATTCACGAAAAAGTTGCGCAACCTCATCGGAATATCCCGAAATCTTCTTATTATTTTTGTCCGCATAGATTTTCAAAAAGTGATTCGCTAATATCTCAATATCATCGATCCTCTCGCGCAAAGGCGGCATATGGACATAAATGACATTGATCCGATAATAAAGATCCTCACGGAATTTTTCCTGTTTAACTAAATCCGCCAAGTCCTGATTGGTCGCCACAATGATCCGTGCATCGGTTTTTTTCGTTTCATTATCTCCCACCCGTTCAAAAACGCCATCCTGTAAAACGCGTAAAAGTTTAACTTGAAGATTCGGCGAAAACGAATCGATTTCATCAAGAAAAATAGTCCCCCCTCGTGCATATTCAAATCGGCCTTCCTTATCTTTAATGGCCCCGGTAAAGGATCCCTTCACGTGGCCAAAAAGTTCGCTCTCAAGCAATGTTTCGGACAAGGCCCCGCAACTGACTTCCACAAAGGGTTTATCTTTACGAGTTCGATCGGAAAGATGGATCGCACGCGCGACCAATCCTTTTCCAGTCCCACTTTCTCCGGAAATCAAAATGGTCGCATTCGTACTAGCGACGGAATCGATGATATGATAAATCTTTTGCATCTTTTCACTGGATCCAATCATATCGCAATAAGCCGATCGGACAGATCTCGCAAGTCTCTTCTTTAGATCGACATTTTCATTTAAAATCTTCTTTTTATCCAAAATCTTCTTAATAACAAGCTTGATTTCACTGTCAATAATGGGCTTTGTCACATAATCATAGGCCCCTTTGCGCATGGCTTCCACCGCTGACTCAATCGTGCCATAACCCGTAATGAGAATCACTTCGATATCACTTTTGGTTCGCTTGATTTCTTCCAGCAATTCCAACCCGGTCATCTTCGGAAGCATCATATCCGTGATGACAACATCAATCGCGTTATCCTTAATAATCTCTAACGCCGTCTCGGCATTTTCCGCCATGTGGGCATGATATCCTTCAATCCGTAAAATCTCATAAAGAGATTTTCGAATCAAGGGTTCATCATCGACAATCAAAATACTGTAATCTTTATAATCGTTCATAATCATCCTGAATAGGGATTTCAATCGTAAACGTTGTCCCTTTTTTTAATTCGCTTTCCACTTTGATTTGGCCATTATAGGCTTTCACGATTTCATTGACGATTGTGAGCCCCAGCCCACACCCTTTTTCAATATCTTTGGTTGTAAAAAATGGCTCAAATATTTTTTCAATTTCGGATGGGGCAATGCCGCAGCCCGTGTCAGAGACCTGAAGGAACAACGTCAACCCCTTTTGATAAGATTTCACTTTAATTTTTCCATCTTGACAAAGCGCATCAATCGCGTTCCTTATCAAGTTGGATGTAATCCGTTCGATTCCAAAATCAACAATCAAAGGCAAATTTTGAGCAAGGTCCTTTTCGATCGTGATGTTTTTGTGATAAAGGTCCGACCGAACAATTTTGATCCCTTCTTCAACCGCATCATTCATATCAATTCGTTTCATGGTCGGAGGCGTGTTTCGCGAGCAGGCCAAAAGACTTCGGATGATATTTGCCATGCGGTTCAAGCCGTGCTTCGCCTCCAAAAGGTAATCCCGGATTGGCTCATCCGAATCCTTGATCTGCTCGAGAGATAAATTGATATAACGCAAAACTCCATCGAGTGGATTATTTAACTCGTGGGCAATGCCCCCCGCCAATTTTCCCAATGACGCAAGCCGTTCCTGGGCGATGACCTGTTTTTTGAGCTTGTCCGTAACCGCGCTTGATTTTCCGAGCTCATCACGCAGGGTCTTGGACTCCTTGACCAATCGTTTAAACTTTTGATAAAGTTGAATTCGTTTATAATTCAGTGCGATTTGGCTCGTTAAAAAATCAAGAAGTTGCACCTCGGCACTTCGGAACCGCTCGCCAGACTCTTTATCCGCGATATTAATGACGCCAATCAATTTATCCTTCAAAAGTAACGGACAGCAAATAAAGGACGGCGTTGTATAGTGACCGCGGGGTTTATGTCCGGCAAAACGCTGGTCGCTCGCGATGTCCTCAACAACAATAGGTTTCTTAATTTCAGCGACCTTCCCAACGACCCCCTCGCCTAACCGTTTGACCAAACGTTCTTGTTCCTGGATATTCAACCCCTTGGAGCTGGACAACACTAAGTCATGACCGTTTTCCTCTAAGATAAAAACAGATCCCCGTTTGGCACCAAAAAGGTCCATGGTCATATCCAGAGACACATCCAAAAGTTCTTGGGGGGACAGTGTTACATTCACGGCCGAGCAGATATTGCTGACTTTTTGAAAAAGCTCGGTCTGGGCCAACCAATCACTGGTATCTTTTTTTTCTAGCAAAGGCATAATATTATTTGTTTTTTGGAAAAACTTTAATCCCTTGCGTCTGAAGAACATTAAAATTGTC
>CAZAPN010000216.1:0-2455 GCA_964487145.1 uncultured Planctomycetales bacterium
CTTGACCTCAATGGAAAAATTTATTCCTTTAAGCAACAATCGTAACTTGCAAATGCTTTTTGGGAAGTATGATCAGAATTTAAAGCTGATTGAGCAAGAACTAGGCATCAAGATTGTCCACCAAGAAAATGGTTTGAAGTTGAACGGGACAGACCAGCAGATCGCTCGAGCGAACGATCTGCTGGTTTATCTTTTGGATATCGTCGACAGCGGAAAGGACATCAAAAAGCAGGATATTATTTATGCCGTCCGTCTAGCCGATGCCGACAACGGAGTCGACTTCAAACAGCTTTCCAAAGAAAAAATCGAAGTTTTTTCCAAAAGCGCCGTTGTCACCCCTAAAACCAAGGGCCAGATTGAATACATTGAGGCCATCAAGCATTTTGATGTTGTTTTTTGTATTGGCCCCGCCGGAACCGGGAAAACGTATCTTGCCATGGCCATGGCGGTGAATGCATTAAAGAAGGGGCTTGTCCGTCGGATTGTTTTGACCCGCCCCGCGATTGAGGCCGGAGAGAGCCTTGGCTTTTTGCCCGGGGACATGGTGGAAAAAGTTTCACCGTATTTAAGGCCTTTGTATGATGCCCTTTACGATATGATGGAGGCCGAACGCATTGAGCAGTTCCGGGAAAAAGGGATTATTGAAGTCGCCCCCCTGGCTTATATGCGCGGGCGAACGTTGAATGATTCATTTGTGGTTTTAGATGAGGCGCAGAATTGCACGCCTGACCAAATGAAGATGTTTTTAACACGTTTGGGATTCGATTCCAAGACTGTCATTACGGGTGATATCACCCAAACAGATCTGCCCCACGGGAAACCGATTGGTCTTATTGATGCTCAGGATAAATTGAATAAGGTTGAAGGCATCAAATTCGTCCACTTGACGGGTGACGATGTTGTCCGTCATGAGTTAGTCCAAAAGATTATTGAGGCTTATGAAAATTCCAACAAATAAATCGATTAATCTTCCTAACTTGGCGCTCGGTTTGAGCGCCATGATTGTTTTAGGGGGATTTTGTTATTTTGCGAATATTTCTTTGATTTTCCCGTTGTTCCTTTTTATTTCGGGGATGTATTTGTCTTTTTTTCATAAGGCCTCGCTCAAGCTTTTTCTCCATTTGGGATTGTTATTGTCATTAATCATTTTTGTTACTTATGCCGCTGTTGTCTATTCGATTTTTCCGATTTATCTGATTCCGGTTGCCTGTGTGAGCATGCTGGTCATTCTCTTGTATAATGATATTCAATTGGCCTTTATTATGTCGTTTGTAACCAGCACCTTGGTGGCTCTCGGTGTCGGAAATAATTTTAATTTTTTGTTTATCTATTTCATCGGTGGGATGGCTGGGATTTATTTCGCCAAAGATGCCCGTACCCGCGGAGATCTTTTTGAGGCCGGGTTTTTTGTTGGGCTCATTCAGGCACTGTGCGGGATCCTTCTGATCGCCTCATGGCAAGATCTTCTTTCTAAGAATTTCTGGGTCAATACCATCGGCTTATTAGTGGCGAACGGAATCATTTGTTCGGTTGTGGTCTTGGCGACCTCCCGAATTTTTGAATGGCTTTTTGGGGTTTTGACGAATTTTAGCTTATTAGAATTGTCAGATTTTAATCAGCCCCTTTTGAAAAGGATGGTCTTGGAAGCCCCCGGCACCTATCATCACAGCCTGATCGTCAGCAATATGGCGGAGGCGGCGGCCGATGCGATTGGTGCCAATTCTCTTTTGACACGAGTTGGCGCTTATTATCATGACGTCGGGAAGCTCATCAAACCCGAGTATTTTAATGAGAATCAATTGATGGGAACCAATAAGCACGACCACTTGGAACCCACGATGAGCCGATTGGTCATTTTGAACCATGTCAAAGAGGGTTTGGAGTTGGCCCATAAATATAAACTCAACCCGGTGATCGCGGATTTTATTTCACAGCACCACGGGACAGGTCTCATTTTTTATTTTTATCAGCGAGCATTGGAAGGCGCGACTGCTCAAGAAACCGTCGATGAGGAAAATTTTCGTTATCCCGGGCCGCGGCCTCAGTCCCCGGAAACAGCCTTGGTCCTGTTGGCGGATTCCGTTGAAGGGGCTGTTCGTTCCCTGAAGGAACCGAACCCTACACGGATCGATGAAGTGGTCCGCAAAGTTGTCAACAACAAGTTCATCGATGGTCAGTTGGATGAGTCTCTTTTGACTTTAAAAGATTTGGAATTGGTGTGCTCCACCTTTTCCCGTATTTTGCACGCGATGTATCATAGCCGGATTCAATACCCCGAAAGAAAAGATGAAAACGAACGTAGCCATAAGAAATCTTCAGAAAACGGTTCGCATAAATCCCCGACGACTAACGGCCATAGTAAAAAAGATACTTAAAGAAGAGCAGGTTCCCTCGGCTGTTCTTTCCTTTGTGTTCGTCTCTGGTACTTCGGCAGAAAAGGCATTTCTTCGTAAAA
>CAZAPN010000217.1:0-1622 GCA_964487145.1 uncultured Planctomycetales bacterium
TATCTTATAAATATTTACATATTTGTGGGGGTGCTCACCCCTAAGAGTTTTAAACCGCACGCTAACACAATGCGAATCGCATCAATCAGGGCCAACCGTTCTTGGGATAAATCGACTTCAGGGCTGACCACCCGATAATTATCATAAAATTTATGAAAACAGGTCGCTAATTCCTGCAAATAAGCCACTAAGGGAAACGGCTCATATTGTTTCGCAGAAACAATCAAAATATCGGGAAAAGAGCCGATTTTCCTGATCAGATCAATTTCCTCTTGTTCCTTGATCAGCTGAAGATTCGCGTACTTCGGCTGCAGATTTGATTGTTTGGCAAACTCCAAAATACTATGAATCCGGGCATGCGCATATTGGACATAATAAACAGGGTTTTCCGGAGATTGTTTCTTCGCCAGCTCTAAATCAAAATCGAGATGGGCTTCGCACCGTCTCATCAAAAAGAAAAATTTTCCGGCATCGGCTCCGACCTCATCCAAAACTTCCCGAAGGCTAATATATTGTCCCCGCCGTGTTGACATCGAAAGCGGTTGACCGCCACGGTATATCGTCGCTAATTGAACAATTAAGACATGGACACTATCCGCCTTTTGCCCCAAAGCCTGAACCGCAGCCTTAATCCGGGGGATATACCCGTGATGGTCCGGCCCCCAAAGATTAATCACCTTCGAAAAGCCACGCCTAAATTTATCTTTATGATAAACAATATCCGGGGATAAATAGGTATAATTGCCATCGCTTTTCTTGACGACCCGGTCTTTATCATCCCCGAATAAGGTTGACTTAAACCAAAGGGCGCCTTCACTGTGATAAATAAACCCCTTCCCCTCCAACTCTTTTAAAACTTGTTCGATGGCCGCATTTGTCGCAATCTTCGATTGATGAGACCAGATATCAAATTCGACACCAAAATCTTTCAATTCCTGTTTAATAATCGCCAGCAAATAATCCACACCAAATTGCGAGAATTCTTGAGGAGTTCTGGTCTCCAATTGGGAAATATTTTTAATATGACGCCCATCCATAAACTCTTTTGCCATATCTCGGATATAATCTCCCTGATAGCAATTTTCAGGGAAATCAACCGTTTGTCCCAAGATTTCCAACGCCCGGAACTGGATCGATTGGCCTAAGATATTAATCTGATTGCCCTCGTCATTGACATAAAATTCTTTTTTAACATCCCCTCCTGTCCATTTGAGGATATTGGCCAAGGCATTTCCTACGGCCGCCTGACGAGCGTGGGCAACACTCAAAGGTCCGGTGGGATTGGCACTCACGAATTCGACTTGAATCTTTTCACCCTTCAAGAATGATGATTGTCCATAATCCTGCTGGGTTTTAAAGACCTCATATAAAACATCATAAAATGCCCTGGAAGATAAGAAAAAATTAATAAAACCGGGTTTTTTGACTTCAATCTTCTGGATTTTCTCTTTAACCGGTCCCACAGAAAGGTTGGCGTTCAGTTTCGCTTCTAAAGCTGTGGCGATATGGAGAGGATTTTGCTTGAGTTCCCGGGATAAACGTAACGCCACATTCGACGAAAATTCGCCGTGGGTTTTGTCAGAAGAGAAATCGATGGTTTCAAGAAAAGACGATTGAACCGA
>CAZAPN010000217.1:1632-2451 GCA_964487145.1 uncultured Planctomycetales bacterium
AGTTCTCGGACGGATTGGTCAACCAGTTGATTCAACTGCGTTATTAACTCTAAAAACATGGAAGGACAAATGGCTTAGATTACAAGATACCATTAAACAATGATTTGGCACGAATGACAATCTCATGCCAATTTTAGTTCAACCCTGGGGGCTTCCTGCCACAGATGTTCAAGCCCATAGAAATTGCGGGTTTCTTCTTCAAAGATATGGACAATAACACCGCCCGCATCAACCAAAATCCAATTATTGCTTGAAAGCCCCTCAACACGACAAGGCTTGTGCTTCAATTTCGACAGTTCTTCCTCAATCGCTTCAGCAATCGTCCGCATGCGACGGTCGGACGTAGCCTGGCAAATAACAAAATAATCGCAGAAATTCGCCATTTTTCGCATATCTAAAGCCACGATATTCTCGGCCTTATTCGCGCTAGCGACTTCTACGATTATCTGAAGTAATCCTTTAGATGTTGACGGAGTCTTTTTAATAAAACAAAATCCTTAAAATTAATGAATCATCTGAAGGGCAGGAAACCTGTTGAGATTGCGAAGACGATTTTTCTTCGCATCTCAACAGGACTCCAAACACAAAGGCTATTTCTTCATTTTCTCGGCTTGGTCTTTGGATAAGACTCTCCAACACTCATGGGTGCCGGCCTTAGATTTAGCAACGGCAAAAAATCGTCCGCTTTTTTGCTTCACTTGATATTCGGAAGTCTTAAATTTGTTTTTGGTTTTCACATCATAAAATTCTAATTCTTGCATATGCCTCTCCTTCTGGATGATTATAGAGATTGATGATAATTCCCTTTTATTCCTAAGA
>CAZAPN010000218.1:0-2377 GCA_964487145.1 uncultured Planctomycetales bacterium
TTATCTGTTGGTAAAAAACCGATTTTGGTGATTGATGTTTGGGAACACGCCTATTATTTGAAATACCAGAATCGTCGCATTGAGTTTGTCTCTGCATTCTGGAATGTGATTAATTGGGATGCTGTTTCACAGAAATTTAAGGCTGTGAAAAAATAGTTATTTGTCTTCTGTGGGCTGACGCCCTAACGGGCGTCAGCCCACAGAGGAACAATTCTTCAACCTGTCCTTGCATGATCTATCGAATCAAATTAACCATCGATCTGCACGACCACATCACCGCGTATGATGTTCTGTCCGAAGCTTGCTCTAAAACAGTTTTGGGAAATCCTCGTTTAAAAGAATTTTGCCTTCATCGGCCTTTAACGGAAATCCTTCAAACATCTTTTTCTAATGTTCTCGAAAAGAATTTTGCACAGACAGAAGAAGAACAATTTCTGCTGTGTATGGAATGGGATTGTTTACGCAGTGCGATTGGAAAATATTTAGGGCTGACTTCAGCGGATTTTGACTCCGAACGTTGTCAAATCCTTTCCATCGAACACGGTGAGCAAGAAGTGATGGTGGAAGGGATCGTTCTCCCTCCTCAAGACTGGCCCAACTATTTCTCGCGTTAAGGAATTATTTTGGCTTAGGTCGGATTTTTGCCGCGGGTCATGGCCAGTTTCCCCGAACGAACCATTTCGATGATACCAAATTTTTTGATTTTGGATTCGAATTCATCCAGTTCGTAGGTTTTGCCGGTCTGTTCAATCACGAGATAATCATTGCTCTCATCGACCACGTGGGCACGGTATTGCTTGATGAGTTTTTGAATCGATGGTTTGGTGGCCGCTTTGAGATGCACCTTCAGAAGGGCCAATTCCAGAGAAATCGTTTCTTCCTCAAAGTGTTCATTGACGTGAATCACGTCAACCAGTTTGGCGGCTTGTTTAATGATTTGATCCAAATCTTCAGGCTTGCCCTGGGCGGTAATGGTCATCCGAGAAAAACGCGGATCCACGGTTGGTGAAACGACCAAGGCGTCAATATTAAAAGCCCGGCGTGCAAACATATGCGCAATGCGCACCAGGACACCTGGTTTGTTAGACACTAAAAAACTAATCGTATGAAGATTTTTGTTGGTCGCCATAAATGATTCTCCGTCTATTGAGCGGCCTTTTTGGTTGGCGGCTCGACAATCATATGATAGGCCGACTTTCCGGCCGGTATCATGGGAAACACGTTGTTTTCTTTAATCACTTCTGCATGGATGAGGCAGGGGCCGTCATGATACCGCAAGGCCTCTTCCAAAGTTTTTCTCACTTGGCTCGATTTCGTGAGATGAAAGGCTTTCATCCGGTGGGCCTCGGCAATCTTCACGAAGTCCGGACTGCCTTTTAAATCCACACCCGAAAGTCGGTTGTCAAAAAATAATTCCTGCCATTGCCGCACCATTCCTAAATATTTATTGTCCATAATGATAATTTTTATGGGCAATTTATGGATGGAAGCTGTGGCCAAATCCGCTTGTGTCATTTGGAACCCGCCGTCTCCCACGATGGTGACGACTAAATCTTTCGGGCGTCCAAATTGGGCACCGATTGCGGAGGGCAGACCAAAACCCATCGTTCCAGCGCCACCCGAGGAAAGCCAATGATCTGGATAATCCACTTTATAAAATTGCGCGCTCCACATTTGATTTTGTCCCACGTCGGTTGAGACAATGGCTTTTCCTTTAGAGAGTTTATAAAGTTCATCAATAATATGCTGCGGCGTGAGCCCCTTGGTGGTGTCATAGTTGAGGGGATATTGCTTGCGATAAAAATCCAACTCCTGCAGCCATTCTTTAGTGTCCAAAGGTTTCACATATCCGAGAAGTTCTTGCAAAATGAGCTTGGCATCGCCGATGGCGTAGGCATCCGGAGTCACGATTTTTCCGATTTCCGCTGGATCGATATCAATATGAATTTTTTTTGCTCCCATGCAGAATTCACCCGGGTTTCCATTAATGCGGTCATCCCATCGCGAACCGATGGAGAAGATGAGATCGCATCGTGTCACAGCTTTATTGGCATACGCGGTTCCGTGCATCCCGACCATTCCTAAAGAGAGAGGATGCGTTTCGGGAAAAGCCCCTTTGCCTAAAAGGGTATTGGTCACGGGTGCTTTTAATTTTTCCGCAAGTTTTTTCACTTCGTTTTCGGCCCGCGAAATGATAGCACCATGGCCGACTAGTAATAAAGGTTTTTTCGATGCGTTAAGGAGTTTAGCGATCTTTTTTATATCGGACGTTTTTCCCTTTGAGGGCACGATATAGCCTGGCAAATCCATTTCGGCCTCAAGAGAACCCGTAAAAGGATTCGCCGTCATGTCATTAGGAAGATCTATTAAGACAGGT
>CAZAPN010000219.1:0-2369 GCA_964487145.1 uncultured Planctomycetales bacterium
CTTTATGAAATGGATAACGGCCGTTATCCCACAACGGAACAAGGCTTGATTTCCCTTCTTGAGAAACCAACGTCGACGCCCGTCCCTCCCAATTGGAGCGGCCCGTATCTAAAGAAGAAGAAAATTCCGCAGGACCCGTGGGGACACGATTATTCCTATCGCAGTCCGGGGACACAAAACAAAGAAGATTATGATTTGTTTTCTTTTGGTCCTGATGGCGTTGAGGGAGGCTCCGATGATATTACTAACTGGGGCAATGAAAAAGTCAGCGAATAATCATTGGGGAAGGCTTTGGGCAAGGACCGGATTTACTCTCATTGAACTTTTATTTGTCATTATTGTCCTTGGGGTCATTGCCGGACTGGCTGTCCCCAATTTTAGCCGCAGCTTTTCATCCCTTCAATTGACCCAAACGGTTGAGGACATTTCGTTCCTGATGCGTTATGCCCAAGGCCGGGCGGCGACGCAAAAGGTTTTTTGTCGTTTAAATTTGGATTTAAAACAAAAGACATATTGGTTATCTCAATCCGATCAGGAAGAGATCGAGAAAGAATCCCTCGATTCTTTTCAGCCCATCGCCGGAAAGATGGGGAGAGTCTTTTCACTCCCCGAGAGCGTTACTTTAGAAACCGAAACCCCGCAAATCAATTTCTATCCCGACGGAAAGTGTGATCAGGGCCGCCTTTATGTTTCTGATTCCAAAGGGCGTTATCAAACGATTGTTCTTGAAGGGAGGATGGGGCGTGTTCAAATTTACGATGAAAAATGGGAATAAGGATGTTTAAAATGATTTTAAAATCTCAAGGCGCACTTTTGATCGAAGTGCTTTTGGCCATCATGATTTTGTCAGTTGTTTTGACGGTCGTGATGAATTCCTTTGTCAGCAGTTTGCGCGCCACGGTCACGACCGCAGATTATTCGACCGCCTTGAGCTTGTTAGACGACAAGATGTTTGATGTTCAGCTACAAAAGGCATTGGAAACACAGGCGTCTTCAGAGTCTTTCCCTGAGCCATACGATCGTTTTTCGTATGATTTTGCGTCTAAAGATTTCGACGCAGATTCGCCAACGAAAACAATTCAAGAAATTGATCTGTCCATTTCTTGGACCCAGGGAAAGAGAAATAACCGAGTTAACCTTGCCACACTCCAATTTATTCCGCCTAAGAAATGAAAATTCATCGATCCGGATTTACTTTTGTTGAACTCCTTTTAGCTCTGGGGATTTTTTCTATTGTAGCGGTCACTATCGCCGGGACCTTTGCCGCCGGAATCAAAATCCACCGCCGGGCGGCTAACGTTAATTTTGAAGAACGTGATGCCAGGTTAATCTTGGATCTTTTGACCCAAGACTTAGAAAACGCTGTTTATTATAATTTTGAGAATTCAAGTCCTGAAAAAAATGCCTTTGAAGGGGACGCCAATCAAATCCGATTCTTGACCGCAACATCTGCCGGGTTAAAAGTTGTCCGTTATTCTTTGGTGACCTTAGAAAAGGCGAGGGTCCATCAGACGCTTGTAGGAAAACATTTTTCAAAATTGAAATCGGTCCTTGTCTTCTCACGAAAAGACGAAGAGGAAGGGCTGGTCTTTCTTCGGGAGGAGATGAATTTTGCTGATTTGTTCCAAGCCAATCCGTCTACCGAACAAGATGTGTTAACAAAATTTATGAAAAAAAATGGGTTAAAATTTTCCTTTCTTTATAAAGAAGGGAACTTGGAATCGTCTCCCTTGGTTTGGCTTGACACTTGGAAAGAGAAGGGGATCCCTTTAGGCGTTGAGGTCCAGATGAGTTTTGTTGAGCGGGAAAAGGATAAACAAGCTTATCAGATTAGCCAAAGGGTCTATATTCCGACAGGGTCTTTGCCGGTTCGAAGCCCTTAAAAGGATTTAAGGATTTTTTAATGAAGAAATTTGAAAAACAAACAAAAAAATCACCAATAAGATTTAGACTCCCTAACGAGTCTGGTATAATACTTTTAATCGTTTTATGGATGGTCATTATCTTGACGGTCCTGGCCCTGGGCTTAGGTCGTCGGGCCAGTGTCGAGGTCGCCTTGACAAAGTATTCGCTTGAACAGTTGAAGGCGGATTATCTTGCCAAGGCCGGAATTCATTTTGCGTTTGATCAACTTAAAAAAGACACCGAGGACCCGGATTCTTCAACGATTGATACCTTGCTTTGGTGCGGATTGAAACCGGAAAAAGATAAGTTGCCTGACCAGATTTTTAGGAATGTTAGTCTGGGCGAGGGTTCTTTTGAAATCGCTTATCGGGAAAAAAATCCGGAAACTCAAAATACGAGAATTCTTTTTGGTTTTGAAGATGAGGAGCGCAAAATCAACTTGAATGCGCTTGATCATCAGAGCC
>CAZAPN010000220.1:0-591 GCA_964487145.1 uncultured Planctomycetales bacterium
TGATGACCAAAGAAGCCAAGGAGTTTGTGACGCCGCTCACCTTTGCGAGTCTTTCGCAAAACCGCGTTTATGACGATATGTTTTTAAAAGATACTGTTGATTGGGATATTGAGCACGTGAGCCTGGCGGAGAAAGCTGACCTGTTGTTGATCGCGCCGGCAACGGCAAACATTATCGGAAAACTTGCCTGCGGTATCGCGGATGATCTTTTGTCCTGTGTCGCGATGGCAACCAAAGCCCCGATCGTTGTTGCCCCGGCCATGAACGAAGGCATGTATACAAATAAAATCGTGCAGGAAAATATTCAAAAACTGGAAGGTCACGGCGTTTGTTTTATTAGCCCGATCAAAGGCCGTTTGGCCTGCGGCAGCGTGGGGCAGGGGCATTTGGCCGAAGTCGACTGCATTGTAAAAAAAGTTTGCGCTCTTTTGAAAAGTAAATAGAATATACGGCGACGCAGCATAAAAATTTTGGCGACGTTTCAAGTTTCCTAAATCGTATTTAGATGAGCTTGAAGCGCCGCGATTTCCGCTAAATGCTTTAATAGATGAATCGGCGACGTAGCCAAGTGGTAAGGCAGAGGTCTGCAAA
>CAZAPN010000220.1:601-2305 GCA_964487145.1 uncultured Planctomycetales bacterium
CTCATTTGAAAAAATAGTTAATATGGCGGTTGTAATTTTAAGGAAATTCGGCGACGTCCCGATTTTCCTTAGGGAAAAAGTAAGATGAAATCGGGGCGCCCCAAATTCCGCTAAATTTGAACTAAGGAAATTTGGCGACGTAGCCAAGTGGTAAGGCAGAGGTCTGCAAAACCTTTATCCATCGGTTCGATTCCGATCGTCGCCTCCAAGTGTGCGAAAGGCATTTAAATCCGAAATCCTAAGTTCGAAGCTCTAAGCAATGTTAAATGGCAAAATGTTTTAATCTCCAAAGTGTTTTGGCAGTAAGATTTTGAGGATTTGATATTGTTTAGGATTTAGAGTTTCGGAATTCGGATTTTATGCTCTTTCTATAACTATTTTTATGGGCAAGTGGTGGAATGGTATACACGAAGGACTTAAAATCCTTTGGTCGTAAGGCTGTGAGGGTTCGACTCCCTCCTTGCCCACGTTGAGAAAATTAAAAATTAAAATTTTGATTTTTAATTTTTTGTCCTTTAGTTTTTGAATTTATTTTGTGGGCTTATAGCTCAGTTGGTTAGAGCGCTTCCTTGACATGGAAGAGGTCTGAGGTTCGAGTCCTCATAGGCCCACCAGATTTTAGATAAAAACATAATCAAAACATGACAGACCCTCATTTAGACGCACTAAGACACAGTTGTTCGCACGTGATGGCGCAGGCCGTTAAAGACCTGTGGCCCGAGGTGAAACTAGCCATCGGCCCGTCGATCGAGAATGGTTTTTATTATGATTTTGATAAAAAAGAACCGTTTACGCCGGAGGACTTGGAGAAGATCGCCAAACGCATGCGCACGATCATCCAGGATAAGCCGGAATTTAAACAAAGCCACATGCCGAAGAAAGAGGCCGTGAAACTTTTTGCGGATAAAGGAGAAATATATAAAGTTGAGCTGATCGAGGCTTTGTCGGATAAAGAAGTGTCCATTTATACGACCGGCGACAATCAGTTTGCGGACCTGTGCAAAGGGCCGCATATCAAAAACGCCGGCGAGATCAAAGCCTTTACGCTTTTATCGACGGCGGGGGCTTATTGGCACGGGGACGAGGACAATGCCATGCTCCAGCGCATTTACGGAACGTGTTTCCCGACGGAAAAAGAACTTAAAGAATACTTAAAATTGCTCGAAGAGGCGCAAAAACGCGACCATCGAAAACTGGGGCCGGCGCTCGATCTTTTCAACTTTTACCAGGACGAAGCCGGGGCCGGGCTTATTTTCTTTCACCCCCACGGTGCGATGGTGCGCAAGATCATCGAAGATTACATTAAGGATGAAAACTTGAAGCGCGGCTATGAATTTGTCATGACGCCGCATATTTTAAAAGGCAAGCTCTGGCAGATGTCGGGCCACAGCGGCTATTACCGCGAGAACATGTACTATTTTAATGTCGACAATGAAGAGTACGCGGTTAAGCCTATGAATTGCCCGGGGCATATTTTGATCTATAAGTCGCGCACACGGTCGTATCGTGAAATGCCTGTCCGGTTCTTTGAAATGGGCACGGTGTACCGTCATGAAAAGGCCGGTGTCTTGCACGGACTGTTGCGCGTGCGCGGATTTACGCAGGACGATGCGCATATTTTTTGCCGCGAAGACCAAATCACGGAAGAGGTAAAACTGGTCATCGATTTTGTGTTTGATATCATGAAAACATTCGGATTTACCG
>CAZAPN010000221.1:0-2290 GCA_964487145.1 uncultured Planctomycetales bacterium
TAAGAGCCCCGTAAGCCGTTGGGTTACCCGTATCGTTAACTTGAAACAAAGAGGGCCCTCCCAACTTGGTCCCCACATAAACAGGATCAGTAAAGAGTGTCTCTCCTCCTGTCACATGAAACTTAAAAGTCGGATCAGCTGTCCCGATTCCAACAGCAAGATTTGGATTGGTTGCCGTGTCTGTCGGAAAAATATCGTCTCCGACTTTGTCCCAAGGACCCGCTCCTGACGTCCAGCTCAGTGCTCCAAAGCCATTGTCGCGACAAACCATCACAGCATGTTCTGTGCTGTCATAATAAATCAAGCCTTCATTTTGTGCATTGCACGTAATTCCTGCCTGTAAGCGAGGAACCAAACGCATTCGATCATAAGCGCCAAAGGGTGAAGGATAATAAGTCGTAAGAGTAATTCTCTCCTCGGCAAAAACAAGGTTGGCAAATAATAGGACTACGCCCATCGCAATAAAAATTTGCTTTTTCATTCTTGCCCCCTTGTTGGCATCTCCGTTCAATATAGAAAAACTCTTTTCTAAAATTGATTTAAAAACCGCGCATCGTTTTCAAAAAAGAGCCTTATGTCATCAATGCCGTATTTCAACATAGCGATTCTTTCAACCCCCATACCGAACGCAAGGCCGGTATATTTTCCTTTTGCGTACCCGACTTCTTCAAAAACTTTCGGGTGGACCATGCCGCAACCCATAATTTCGAGCCAGCCCTTGCGCCCGCACACAGAACATCCCACCCCGCCGCAGATATAACACGAAATATCGACTTCCGCCGACGGCTCGGTGAAAGGAAAAAAATGCGGACGAAAACGCATCTTAATGGAATCGGAAAAGAATCTCTTACAAAACAACGTCAAAAGGCCTTTTAAATCGGAAAATTTAATGTCTTTATCCACAACCAAGCCCTCAATCTGATGAAACATAAACGAATGGCTGGCGTCAACTGCATCCGGACGATAAACTTTTCCAGGCACAATCACCGCCAAAGGAGGATCATATTGTTTCATGACGCGGATTTGTCCAGGAGACGTATGGCTGCGCAACAACAAGTATCGATCTGAAGTGGATGCGTCTTTTTCGTTTAAATAAAACGTATCAAAAGCATCTCGCGAGGGATGGTCAATCGGAATATTTAAAGCGGTAAAATTATGGAACTCGGTTTCAATCTCGGGCCCTTCAAAAATCACAAAACCCATTTTTTCAAACAGAGAACAAATGTCATCGACTGTTTGTGTCAAAATGTGTTTCTTTCCGACGGCAGAAGTGACCCCGGGAAGACTCAAGTCCAAGGAGTCTTGGGTCCGAAGTTTAGAATCATGGAGACGTTGAATGTCCTTGCGCCTGTCCTCAAGCCATTGGGTCAATTTATTCTTGAGTTCATTCGCGCCTTTTCCAATCAAAGGTTTTTCTTCCGGGGAAAGCTGCGGGATGCTGTCATAGATCTGCGGAACCAAGCCTTTTCGTCCCAAATATTTGATGCGAAGCGCTTCTAGCGCTTTTTCATCGACGGCGGATTGAATTTCTTGTTGAGCTTCATTCTGAATTTCAGAAAAATTCCAACGCATGACAGGAACCTTTGTTGATGAGGCAATCCTTTTAAGAAATTAAAGGTCAAACAACGGTTAAACTTCTTTTTATCAAAAATAATGTCCCTGACCTTCGCTAAAACCTCAGGCAAGCAGGGACATTATTCTGAATTATGCCAAACCAGTTAATTTGTCGATGCAGCCTTTTTAGTTGATTCGGGCTTTGAACCGACAGCTTCTTTGGCTAAACCAATCAACTTTTTAAAAGCATCCGGCGATTGGACAGCGAGATCGGCCAAAATTTGACGATTAATTTCAATCTTGGCTTTTTTAAGGCCTTGAATAAACCGGCTATAAGACAAACCTTCTTGACGACAAGCCGCATTGATCCGCACCATCCATAAATAACGGATTTCTCTTTTTTTAACGCGACGATCACGGTAGGCATAATGGAGAGACTTAAACAGCGACCGCTTGGCCTGCTGATAACGCTTACTTCTTTGCCCCCATTGCCCTTTTGCCGCTTTCAAAACGCGGTGTTTTCTTTTTCGACTGGAAACTGCTGTTCTAACGCGAGCCATAAGGCAACAACCTCCTTATCTTCTTTGCTTCCACCTTTGTCAAATAACTGCCATGACGTAGATATCGTTTACGCTTGCGGCTCTTTTTGCTGAGAACATGGCCTCGGCCGGCACTGCGTTTTTTCACTCTTCCTTTTTTTGTGAAACGGAATCGTTTCGCAGCGGAACGATTAGTT
>CAZAPN010000222.1:0-2242 GCA_964487145.1 uncultured Planctomycetales bacterium
GTACAATACAATGCCCCTCAAAGAAATCGAAGCCAGCTCTAAGGTCGAGTTGGTCAAAAAAATAATGGAAAAGGAAATGGCTGCGGGAAAATCGAAAGAAGAAGCCCTTGCCATTGCTTATGCCGAAGCCAAACGCCGTGGGATGGCAGATCGATTTTGTTATCAAGAAGTCATCGCATCAATTGATAATGTTGTAGAACTCAAAGGGATCCTCAAAGTCGGGGTCACAATGGCGGCCGAGATGGTTCAAAAATATCATCGGTCGGAAATTCCGTTTATTGATATGAATGCCCCGCCCGAAGTTACATTTATCAATGTGTTTAAGCCATATGAAGAATTAAAGGCGGCTGTTCAAGATTTAAATGAACGCAAGATTACCCAAATACCTTTTGTAATGCCGCATACCCGCGGGACATTTTTAAAAGACCAAGTCCCCGCCCATGCCAAAGATTATATCAAAAGGTTTGTCGAAGACCCCGAAGTCAAGGCTTGGGTCAAAGAATTTCGGGCCGACGATAAAGCCCGAAAGATTAAAGGAACTCTCTATATTAAAACCGCGGATAATGATCCATTATTCATTGATGCGGTTAAAAACGGGAAGGTCATTGATGTTTCAATCGGGTTTATTTGTCAATTTGATGATGGGGGAGAATTCAACGGACAAGAATATCTCTTAACCCAACGGAAAATCCAGATTGGGCATTTAGCAGGGCTTATCCATGATCGGGGAAAATGTCCCTCGGGAATTTGTGGGATTAATCAAGATTCAAGTGTTGTGATTCGTGATCAAATCCAAGATATGCTCCATATCCCGCATTTCATTGAATCTATTGATTTTAATCATGCCAAAGAATTCAATATGGTTTTTGTCGAAGGGGAATTACAGACCAAAGCCGATGAATTGTCTACAAGCCGTCCATCGGTCGGATTTAATACCTCTTCAAGTGATATACCACCTAACGAGGTTCTTACAGTGACCGAAACAGAGGACAACTTTAAGAAGATCATCGCGGAAAAAGATGCCGAAATCGCAACGATGAAGGCCAATCTTGCTACCATTAAAGATGCTCAAGAAAAAATCCATGAGCATAAGTTAGAAGTGGCAAGCTTGAAGGAAACCATCAAACAACGCGATGCGGCTCTTGAAGCGAAGATAAAAGAAATCGCGGATAAGGATACTAAAATTAAAGGGTTTGAAACCCAAGAACTGACCGCGATTATTGACTGGATGAAAGGCAAAGGTGTGACTAAAGTCGATGACAAAAACATCGAAGACTATTGCCTTCACGACTTGCGGCTCTTAAAGAAATTCCGAGAGCAAGAATTAGATGCCGCTTTGAAATCAGGGAACAGTGGCGGAATGCCTTCCCAAGCCGACCGAGAGAAAAAACTCAAAGGCGACGATAATAAACCCAAATTCTCATCCATGACGGTGAGTGAAGATTACCTTAAGGAGGCTAACTAATCATGGCCAGTGATACTTTTGCAACACGGTTAATTGCAGATATTTACGCGGGCCCATCGGGTGTCGATGTGGTTAAGAGTAAATCATATGGTGTCGGAGAATCGGGAATTTATCCAGGTTATGCCGTTCGAGTATCTACCGACGATAAAGTCTATCTTGCCAAAGAATCCGACAAGAAATTTTCTGGTGTGGTCGCATTAATGCCGGGTCAAGAAATTGATACGGCTTATACTACAAGCCAGTTTGTGGAAATTTATCCCGCGGGTTCTGGGATGGTTGTGTGGATGTATAAATTATATGCGTCACCGTTGGCCCCAGTATTGCCAGGTGATAAAGCCGTGTTATCCACAACTGATGGTATGGTCACCATCTTCACATACGCCGATGGAACCGATTACGATGACTCCTATCTTAACAGTGTAGGTGTCTTCGAAGAATATAATGCTGGTCATTTGACCGAAAACAAGCTGATCAAAGTGAGGTTGAACTAAGATGGCGATGGCATACGCACAGCAACCTAACATTAATTTTGTTGGGACTTCCGATCAATCGTGGCGTCAAGCTGGGATTTTGACGGACAAATATGTGGATGGTAGGTTAATTACCGCAGCCGAGCAATGGAATAACCTTTGGGGAACCAAAGATGCGGCCTATTTATTGACCCCGGACGAAGTCACCAAAGTCCAAACTGAGATTCAAAAAGTGTTGCGATGGCAACCGTTAGCCGATACCATTTCGCCCATAGTTAATATTGGCGAAGGGATGACTCGGTTTGAA
>CAZAPN010000223.1:0-956 GCA_964487145.1 uncultured Planctomycetales bacterium
ATAATTCCCGCCGTTAACGCGGTCTTCGCCTAAAAAACAACCACGATGATGAGGCCACGGCTGACTGGATTCCGTCAGAACGGTAACCATGGAAATCGGTCCTGCCATGGGATACAGATACGGGTATTTTTGATTGCTGCCCGTTCGATAGGTCGCTAAATTTTGAGTGTCTTTGCGAATCCATAGATTTCTATCGGCGAAATCGGGATTGTAAACGGTAATATGTTCAGCCGCCGCATCTCCCCAGCCGGGGACTTCTTTACCCTTTTTTCCGGCATAGATTGGGGAGTACTTTTGTTTATCGGTGTTTTGCTGAACGGCATCTTCAGCTCCTGCGAGGGTATAAGTTAAACCAACGGCGGCAGCTCCGGTTGCAGCACGAAAAAATTCACGTCTTTGCATAATCTTTGGTATCTCCATTGAGGAAGGAATAAAAATAAAGTGATTCCAGCAAATTATACTATAACTACGTGATTTTTTCTTCTTGATGTCGTTTTGATTTCTCTCCAGAATCAAATAACCCTTTGTTTAATCGATTCGGGACGAAATGGAACGACTGCGGTTTGTTATGCAAACCGAAAAAAATCAAGTAGAATTAGTATAACTTTCCATTAATTTTTCTGCTTACGCTTGAATTTCGACAATTGCTGATTATATAAATCACCCGTTTGTTTGCGAGGATAGTAAAAACTGCGAATTATACTATGACTACTTGATTTTTTCTATCGACGCTGTTTTAATTTCACCTCCGAAGGAATAAAAACTCCCTGTTTTACGGATTAAGGCGAAATGAAACGGCTGGGATATGGTTATATAAACGGGAAAAACTCAAGTGGAACCAGTATAACGCTATGGCGCAAAGTCAAAACGTACTCGGGGAAAATCAAGTGCAATAAACGTATTGTAATCGAATCGAAGAAAAAAATCAACCGGGGAGAAAAAATTTTTAGAGAATA
>CAZAPN010000223.1:966-2202 GCA_964487145.1 uncultured Planctomycetales bacterium
TTCTATTAAATGCTTTCAGGAACCAGTCGCGGAGTTTTTATCGCCTGTAAAAGGGAGAAAAGCCCCCATATTTGGCGATATGGGTTTAGTCTTTTCGACCTAAAACAGGCGGAAAAAAGAACCGGCTGGACACGAAATTGATTTAGTAGAAGTGCCCTTTAATTCATGGCGAATTTTGGGAAGAATATCCGAATACCCTCGGACTTCAGTTCGGGACAAATAGAACGCCTTTTTCCGATTCTCTCGCTTGTCGAGTGCCTGAAAGCGGCCTTTGATGAATAGAATTTCCTTTTTTATACTATCGCCACGTGAATTTTCCTCTTGACCTCGTTTTGATTTCGCCTCAATACGAATACAAACTTCTTGTTTTACCGATTAGGGCGAAATGAAACGACTGATTTTTATTATGCAAACCGGAAAAAGTCAAGTGGAACCAGTTTACTTTGATGTCGGGTCTTTTGCGATGAGTGTTTTCGGAACGGCGGCTCCTTTTACATTTCCATGGCAAACCAATTGATTTCCTACAAAGCACTGAAAATCGCAGGACAGAAGCATTCGATTCATTTTGACTTTTTTGATAATAACAATCAATTTGTCGCCAGGAACCACAACGCCGCGGAATCGGATGTCGTCCAAACCCGCAAAGCCGATTATATGCTGGTCGTCTGTCATGTTCATTTTATGAGCGTAATAAGAACATAACTGCGCGGCTGACTCGCACATTAAAACTCCCGGCATAAGGGGTGAATTGGGCATGTGTCCGCGAATCCAGAACTCGTTTTCGGTTAAATCTTTGTAGCCAATCGCCAGACCGTCTTCTTCGTTTTCGTATAGAATGCCGTCTAACTGTTGCATTTCAAAACGTTGTTCGTTGAACTTGTTAATTACTTCTTTGTCTGCAATTACATGATTCAAATCGAGTTTGGATAAATCGTACAACGGTTCTTTAGCAGCCATTTGATAACCTCCAGACGGATTGGGGAGAAAATACGAATATTGAAAAAATAAAACTACAGGTTTAAAACACCAACAGAAGGCGAAAAGCCCTCTGTTTATGCAATCGGCATTTTATACGGTGAACACGTGATTTTTTTGCGATACCGCTTTGATTTCGCTTAAAAATTAAAACTTATCCTCGTTTTACCGCTTAGGTCGAAACGAAACGGCTGGAATATACCCGTATTAGCCAGGATAATTTCACGTGAAACCCGTATATAACCCGCATTTACACAATCT
>CAZAPN010000224.1:0-2183 GCA_964487145.1 uncultured Planctomycetales bacterium
CCAAATCTGGGTCCGTAGGTCAAACTTTAAAAAACACTTTATCAGCAAATAGGTCAATCCCGCGTAAGCCGGGATATGGAATAAATTTTTAAAGGTCCTGACCGCCAGCGAAGTCCCGTGCCCCGTGTCCCCGGGCATCAGGGAAACACAAAAAAGTCCTCCCATATAAAGAGCCGTTAAAACACCCCAATGAAAACGTGAAAATTTTATCATGAAAAAAAATATGATTACTCAGATTCTTGACCAGATTACCCCGATAAGTCTTTATGAGATTTTCATCTGTGTAATCTAATCAAAAATCGGTGTAATCATCATTTTTATGCGTTTCTGTAAAAACTATTTAAGACCTCGAAAATATTCAACCGTGTGTTTTAATCCCTCTTTAAAGTTGACGGACGGTTTATACTTTAAAATTTTCCGTATCCTTGAAATATCAGCGCTTGTTTTAAAGACATCCCCTGCCCGGATGGGCAAAAACTGAGGTTTGATGTTCTTTCCGATAATCTTATTGAGTTCCGCAACGAGTTCCAAGACCGTGTGACTCTCGCCGTTGGCGACATTAAAAATTTCATGTTTGATATCGGGAGTTGTGGCGCTCAAAATATTAGCGGAAACCACATTGGCAATATAAGTAAAATCACGCGACTGCTTGCCTGTTCCAAAAATGGGGGGTTGTTCGTCGTGCAAAAGACAATGGATAAACTTCGGGATCACGACCGCATATTCATCATCCAAGGCTTGTTTGGGCCCGAACACGTTGAAATAGCGCAAACAAACCGTGGCCAGGTTAAAATGTTCAGAAAAAATCCGGCAATAATATTCACCGGCCAACTTGCTTAAGGCATAGGGGGAAATGAGCCTGGGAAGGTGGATTTCCTTTTCCGGAAAAATATCGGTGTCACCATAAATGGAACTGGACGAGGCCAAAACAAAACGTTTGACTTTTTTTTCAGCGGCCGCCTGAAGCATCAATAAAGTCCCATTGATATTGACATCGTTATAACTTTCGGGCTCTTTCATGGATTTTGGGACTGACCGCAGGGCCGCCTGATGAAGGACATAGTCAATGCCTTCACAACTTTTTAAACAGGTGTTTTTGTCGCGGATGTCCCCGCGCACCAGTTCAAAATTCTTGGATGTCAAATTCTTTGCAAAGGCCAGGTTAGATTCTTTTCCCGAACAAAAATTGTCCAAGATACGGACATACTGTCCGTCGCGGACCAATTGCTCGGCGATATTGGAGCCGATGAACCCTGCCCCGCCGGTAATCAAATACTTCTGCATTCTGTCATGTCCTTTCTGTCGTTCGATTAATTGAGGGAAGGAATTTTCGGGGTCAGGTCATGCGTCAAATCGGACAGGGTCTTTGACAGTTTTTCACATTCCGCATAAATCTCATCATAAACATCCTGAGAAATATAATTTTGCTTTTGGGCAATGTTCAAAAACATCATCACCTCATCCAAATGATTAAAGGTCGTCCAAATGACCTTGCGGCAATCCTCTCGCGAAGGCGCATTGGCCCCGCGGATGATGCTCAGAGAAATCGATGAGGCGGCCCGTGTCAGGTCCTGGCGCAAATTAAAAATCTCAAAGCGAGGAAAAGCACGGCTCACATCATAAACGTGCTCGGCAAAATGAACAGCTTCTTTCCAAATCTGGACTGTCTGGTTTCGTGCGATCATCGCTATCGCCCCCTTTTCCTGAATTCTTGATAATAAAACAAACTATGCTGACTTTTTATTTTATGAACGCCGATTAATCTGCGACCATCTGTGTGCCATCAAAGTTATCATGTAATAAAGCTCCATAAGCTCACGCTCATGGTTTCTACTAATTTCTTCGGCGAAATCCGCCGAAGCCAACCCTGCTTCGCCAAATTGTTCCGCTTCTCTTCTCGTTTGGCTTCGCAGGGTTGATCCGCCTTTTCTGACCACCAGCTTACGCTGGTGGTTTGAAGGCGTAGGCGGATCAAATTTTACAGATACCGATACAAATATTCCGGCAAATGATATTCAATATTTGTTAACACATAACCCAAAAGTTTGGATTGGGCCTGATGCAAAAGCTCGGTTGCGCGATTCACAACCGCCCTTTGGGTCCGTCCAGCCTGGACCACTAAGATCACACCGTCCGTGAGCGCCCCGACGATCCCGGGGTCAGTCACAGGAATCAAGGGTGGA
>CAZAPN010000225.1:0-2140 GCA_964487145.1 uncultured Planctomycetales bacterium
TCGGACAAACCGAAAGAAAAGATAAAGAACTCCGACACATTTCGTCCGCTGTTCTGCCATTGGCAGAACAGGCAAATGTGCGGAGTAAATTCGCACAGACAATTTACGTTCCTCGTTTGCTCGTCCGTAAATTGTGTGCTCATTTATGAAAAAACTTTCCGAAAAAATCCTTTTTAAGGGGAAATGGCTTTCTTTAAAAGTGAGCCAATTTTTAAATCCGAAAGGCGAAGAAATCGCCTGGGAAAGTGTTGTCCGCAACAAGAAAGAAAGCAGCGTTATTCTGATCCCCATTTTGATGCCTTCCAGGCGTATCCTTTTGATCAAACAATACCGCCAGCCTCTTGAGGATTATGTGATCGCGTTTCCGGCCGGCATGGTTCCCGAGGGCGATAAAGATCATGCCCTAAAAGAGCTCAAACAGGAAACAGGGTATGTCGGGAAGGTTGTTGATGAAAGTCCGCCGCTCCAGGTGCATTCCGGATTGATCGATGAAAAGACCCAGGTGGTCGTGATCGAGATCGATGAAAATGCCCGCGAAAATAAAGATCCTCAGCAATCCCTCGAGCCGACTGAAGAGATCGAAGTTTTGAGGATCCCTAAAAATGAGATTCGTTCTTTTCTCCTTAAGGAAGCTAAAAAGGGAATCCGCATTGCCGCAGGCGTTTGGCACGTTTTTGGGGTCAGAGTAACACCCTGACCCCACTTTTTAACTTATTTTAGTCGAAAATAAGTATAATTAATCCACAAATACCTGAAAAATATAAAAAAATAGGGATTCTGGTAATAGAATCCCTATTTTTACTACTATGTGCTCCACTTTATTGAATCAGAGCCATTAAATCTATATATACCAATTACTTAAGATATGTTTTAAGTATTTCCCAAGTCTTTGGTCCGACAACACTGTCTGCCGGAAGGTTATTAGCCTTTTGGAATGCTGAAATAGCGGAAATCGTGTTTGCGCCGACCTTGCCGTCAACCTCGCCTGTATAAAAACCAGCGGCTTTGAGAGCGGTTTGAACATCTGTTGCCGGAACATCGATCTTGATGATCCCCAAGCGGTCTTTGGTGACTAATGGGGCAACGACTCTCGCCTGTTCTTTTGCCTTTGCAGCTCTTTCTTGCTCGGCGACCTGGCGGTTTAATTGATCTACTTGGCCCTGAAGCTGGGAAAGCTCGCGGTCACGGTCCTGAAGAGTTCCTTCGAGCGTCTGAACCTTGTTTGAAAGGGTGTCCATCTGTTCTTTTGAGTTTGTCGTCTGGCAGCCGGAAACCATCGCGGCGACAAAGACGGCGGCTAATAAAAGGGTGATTTTTTTCATGATGTCCTCCGGGGTTTGTATGTTTTAATTTATTATATTAAAACTAAGACTAATGTCCAGATGATTTCTGTCTTTCTTAGGGTGTATTTCAAGGGGAAAAGCATTGACAAGGCCTATCCGGGCTTTTAATATAAACGTATCTTTTTGGAGAATAATATGGCAAAAAAAGAAAATCCAATCAAAAAATTTTTTAAGGTTCTCGCCGAGAAAATCGATAAAAAGATGGTCGAAAAAGTGAGCGAGAAAAAGTGCTGCTGCGATTGTACGCCAAAGGATCAATAATGCTGCAATCTGTCGCTGATTGGATCGTCTATTCGTTTTTTCGCATCAACCCGGAGTCTCGATTTGCCGGGGCCGTGAATTTTTTTATCTATGACAGCCTCAAGATGTTGCTGCTTCTGTTTGTCGTCATTTCATTTTTGGGATTTTTGCGGTCTTTTTTGGATGAAACGCGCATCAAGTCATGGCTTGGTCATAATAAATTTATTGCGAGTTTTTATGCAGCAGCTTTCGGAGCGGTTACGCCGTTTTGCTCCTGCTCCTCTATTCCGATATTCCTAAGCTTTGTCAAGATGGGCATTCCGGTCGGCATCATGTTTTCTTTTCTCATCACCTCACCGATGATCAACGAATACTTGGTCGTGCTGATGATCGGATTTTTTGGCTGGAAGATCACAGCCCTTTATATTTTAAGCGGGATGGTGATCGGAATTACAGGCGGGCTTATTTTAGGCAAGCTCAAACTCGAGAAATATTTGGAGCGGGACCTGATGGCGCTCGATGCCAAGAAGCTTGATAAAAAAGAAATTAAAACGTTC
>CAZAPN010000226.1:0-2093 GCA_964487145.1 uncultured Planctomycetales bacterium
GAAAGACGGGCTGGTTTCTGCTATTTCTTCCAAGTTGCAAGTATCTCTTCCCTGCGGCAGGCGGCTATGACCCGAATCGCTATAATTTTTCGTGATAGATTTGATTCATTTCTTCAATAGAAAGCGCACGCAGCCATACGGACACGTCTTTTACTTCTCCATTAAGTTTATAGGGATAATTGCCGGTACCGTCCTGACCGATATTCCAGTCTAAAGAAGACGCAAAGGATTTAACCTTGGACAGGGGAACGTTTCCTGAAATAAAAGAGAGCCTGCCGTTTTGTCCACCGACAAATAAAACCGCATTTCCGTTTCGATCGGCTGTAACAGCCATAAATGTCCACTGTTCCGTTTTGTACTCCAATGGATGGAAATCATCGCGTGCTTCTCCATCGCCCCAATTTAACCAGGCGCAGGATCCGTTTGTCATGGTATTAGCAGCCAGGGCAAAGCCGGGATTCTTTCCGTTTTTCCAATCTTTGTTGGAAATCAAAACCGGGTCTTGAACTTGCGCTCCGTTTGCCTTAAACCAAAGCGCGACACTGAAATTTTCCTTCGGCTGACCTTTCAAAGACGGCAAGTCCTTTTGAGCAAGGCGTCCGGAAGCGACATCGAGGGGAGCTATCGGCTGAACCTCTTCTATTTTACCATCTAAAACTTCAGGAACTTCGTTGGTAAAATGTTTCAATAAATAGGCAGCCGCGTCGCAGTTATGCGGTTGACCGGTCATCCGCCCTTGAGGAATCGATTTTCCCGATACAATCAGGGGAATCGTATAACAATTCTTGCAGCCGACAACGCCGTGAGTTCGATTGATGCCTCCATGGTCGGCAACGACAACAATCATCCAATCTTCCTGCGCAAAATGAGGACGTTTTTTGATAATTTCCAGAATTTCACCAATCTTTTGGTCGTAAAAGGTGACTTTTTCAAAATAGGCATCCGAATTAACCGTAAAACCGGCAGCATGCCCAAACATATCAAGAGAATCCAAATAAAGCATCATGGCGTCTATATCGTTTCCGGCAGTCCATTTTGTTCCTTTAATTCCATCCGTTGTGGGAAAGGTGCCTTCAAGAATCTGTTCAGCTTGTTCAATTATCTTTATGTCGCCCTGAAACTGTTCCCCGCAGGTAATCTGATAGGTTGCCTGGGCAACAATATCGCCGTCTTCACTCCAATTATGAAGCCAAGCGGTAACAATAGAGGGATTCCCCTTGCGCAATCTTTGCAGCCAAGTGGGATAATCGTTAAAACGTCCTCTTTTTATTTGACCGTTTGAATAAACGTTGCTTTTGGTTGCAGTAACTCCCGTCGCAATCGCAACGTGATTGGTCGCGCTGGAAGGCGCGGCATCCAGATTCGGACAGGCCTGAAAAGTCCAAGCTCCTTTATAGCCGTCTGCCCAAGTACCGTTTCGCAAAGCGTCCAGATTAGGCGTTGGAGCGGAAAAAGCCGCATCGCCGCGAAGACCGTCAAGCATAATCAAAAGACCTTTCTTTTCGCCGGAAAAGGCAACCGAAGAAAGGAGGAGGAAAGAAACAACCAACGATAACAAAAGTTGGCGGGGAATGGTTGTACGCATTTTTTAGAATCCTGTTGTTAAAATGGGAGGTTTTACGCTGATTTTCGGAGTTTATTCGTGCCAGTTGACGAAACGGCAGGAAATTAGCACGTTTTTTTGGGTGCTGGCGGAAAGAAAAACGTCTTACCTTCCCAAAATTCAATCGGTAACCTGATTCTACTTGACTTTTCCCTGTTTGTACAAATACCGCAGTCATTTCATTTCACCCCAATTTATCAAACAGGATTGTTTGATTATGAAGGACGAAATCAAAACGATGTCAAGGAGAAAAAATCAGGTGGTCATAGTATAAAACTCGAAAAATCAGTTTTTAGGTTTGTAACTTAGCCCTCTGTTAATTTACACGGGGTTAAACAACGAAATTATTCTAACACAATCCTCAATAAAAGTCAATTATTTTATCGTAAACATAAAAAATATTTTACGTTTTGTAAATTTTTTAATTATTTTCCTATTTCCCTGGCAAAAAAGAAGAGGTAACAAAGACGAGAAAACCCCCAATCCTTGC
>CAZAPN010000227.1:0-2049 GCA_964487145.1 uncultured Planctomycetales bacterium
GATAATGTAAATCGCAATGAGAGATGTGAGGATGGGAATCCCGACGTCACACACCCTCATGTAAAATAACGTATTCGCTGCTTGGTTCAGACCCAACTTAATATCGAATCCGGTGGCATTTAAAAGTACGCCCGAAAGAATCGATGCCCCGGCCATTCCCAATTTCTGTATCCACCAATAAATCCCGCTAAACATTCCTTCCCGGCGGGTCCCGGTCTGAAGTTCATCAAGGTCGCACACATCGGCGATCATGGAACAGACGATTGTAAAAAGCGATCCCAGGTGGAAGGCCAAGAAAGGGGCCGCGACAATGAGTAAATAAGGATTTCCCGGGTTATATCCGATCCATTTTAAAACATAACCAAAAATCGCTAGCGACATCGTAATTAAAAAGGTTTTGCGTTTACCCAGCTTTGAAGAAATCCATGTGGTCGCAGGGATAGCTAGGAACGCTGTACAAATGGCGCTAAACGTTCCAAAGGCGCCCAGCAAGGTGCCGCCATTTTGATACATAAGGTCCATGGTCGGTTGTCCGCCAAAAACATAAAAGAAAACCACATAAGCCGTGAAGGCCGATGCGAGCATAAAGCCGTTAAAGATCAGAAATGTCACCACAACAAGCTTCACAAATGGGCCGCACTTGAAAGAAGTCACGCAATTGTTCCATAGGTCTTTGAGGACATTGGAATAATGCTTTTCTTTTTCTGGCCTTGGTAAATTGGCATAAATTTCTTTATTAAAAAGAGCCGGAAGAACACCGCAGACTGTGATAAAAACTCCGACGATAATGGCAATCACCCGTGTCGCCTGAGTGATGTCTGTAAACGGAGAATGGAAATTTGCTATAGTGAATTTCCATAGTTTCAAATCAACTACTTTTGATGTCATGATGAGCGGAATCCAGGGAGCGATCATCCAGACCGGTTGCGCGAAAAAGCTCGCATAGGCCTGCAAACGGGTGCGTTCATGGTAATCCGGTGTCATTTCATATCCCAAGGCAAGCCAGGGAATCGAATAACAGGCAAAGGCAATAACAAACAGACACTGCGCGCCCAAGACATACCAGAAATAATAATTTTCGCTGCGGCCCGGGTAAAGATGGAACATCAAGGCCAATAAAGCGCCTGAAAGAAGAGCGCCGAACAATATCCAGGGTTTTCGCCGTCCCCAACGGGTACGGGTTTGGTCCGAAGCGTAACCGATCAAGGGATCGGAAAAAGCATCGAGCATGCGCGGAAAGGCCCCAATGGCTCCCACCAAAGCGGGATTGACGCCTAACCCCAAGTTTAAAACTAAAATGAGCTGGCCCATGGCCGCTCCGGCAAACTGGTTAACAAATGATCCGATACCATAGACGACCTTTTGGAATATAGGAATACGGTCGGCCTTGGCTGTCACATGGTGTTCTGACGGATTCGTGGATTTTCCCATCAATTCCCTTCCTTTCAATTTTGAAATTTAAAGGCGATTTTCAATTAAAATATGAATGACTATAAGGGTCGCATTATAACAAACAAATCCCGTGGATACAATATTATTTTGGTCGAAGGCGTATGATTTTTTCAATATTTTTACGGGCCAACAAGGGCTTGGTGATTATTTTATCTTGCTCGCAGGTTAAGTCAGCAGTAGAATACGACAGTAAAAATAGTATTTTGAAACCGAATCAATAAAAGAAAAGGAGGATAGCGTGGATTTAAGAAAATATTTCAAGGAAAAAAAAGGTTTAGGCATTTTAAGCACGGCTGACGCCAACGGTCGGGTGAATTCCGCTGTTTACGCGGAGCCTTATGTGATTGATATCGACCGGGTGGTGTTCATTATGGGGGACAAGCTGAGTAGGGCGAATGTGGAAAAAAATCCTTATGCCATGTATTTATTCAAAGAAGATGGCCCTGGCTATGAGGGGCTGCGTTTATATTTGAAAAAACAGAAAGAATTCAAGGACGAAACTTTTGTGCGGCAGGTGTGCAATATCGCGTATCCCGGACCCTATTGCGCTATTGAACGATTGCAGGGTTCGCATGTTTTATCCTTTAAGGTTGAAAA
>CAZAPN010000228.1:0-2012 GCA_964487145.1 uncultured Planctomycetales bacterium
ATTGGGATCTTCCGGGAACAAGGCTGATTATCGATGAGCTGAAGCGTTTCAAGAAGGTTCGTTTACTCATTGGTCGGGAACCGCTTATCCCGCGGCATAAATCCTATCGCCCAGAGCCGGATTATCCGGACGCGGATCTTTACTTCGATCTTGAACGGATGGTTCCGGATCCTGTTTTGAAGCAAGTTATAATCGATTTAAAAGATCTTATCAAGCGTGGGATTCTAGAGGTAAAGGTCTATCGCAAAGCGTTCTTGCATGCAAAATGCTATGTCTTTGGTGGATACTCTTCACACGAAGCTGTGGGGATTATTGGTTCATCGAATTTTACACGAAATGGTTTTACTCATAACACTGAATTAAATTCTGTTGAATCTGATCACCGCATCGTTACCTTCCAACCACAAACTAAAGAACAAGAGGTCGGTCATCTTTATTGGTTCGATCAGCTGTGGAATGATCCCGATACCGAAGATTGGAAGGGCAAGTTTATTGAATTGCTTGAAGAGTCGCCGGTTGGCGATGTGCTTTTTAGCCCTTATGAAACATATATCAGGACGCTTTATGAACTTTATAAGGAAGAGCTTGAGGAAATCGAGCTTGGAGTAAATCAGAATAGCGCCTATGAACTTTTAGCTTTTCAGAAAAGAAATGTCCAACATCTTTTGAGAAAGCTGGATAAATTCAGCGTCGCGATGCTGTCTGACTCTGTTGGGCTTGGGAAGACGATTACGGCTATTGAAGTGATCAAGCACTACACCGAGAGCGACGTGGGACGCAAGCGCGTTGTCATTGTGTGTCCTAAATCACTTAAACCTCAGTGGGAGAGGGAGCTTTTGAAATCAGGGATCCCAAACCTCAAGCCGGTTGTCCTTCAAAATTTGCAGGCGATTGAGGATGAAAAGAGGTTGGATGACATTGCGTCGGTTGCCCTTTTTGTCATTGATGAGTCACATAATTTGAGAAAAACTACCGGCACCCGATATGAAGCGTTACTCGAATGGATTAAAAAGAATAAAAAAGCGCATGTGCTTTTATTGACGGCAACGCCCATCAATAACGAACTTCAAGATTTGACGAATCAGATTTTGCTCGGTACGCGGGGTTTTGGAGATTCAATTAAGGTCACGACCGTTGACCCTCATACAGGATTGAGCGGCACGAAAGATTTTGTCCGGGCTGTAGAAGATTTGCAGAAAAAGATTAAGAAACAAATTAATCAAGGGGTCGATGTCGATTATGAAGAAATAAAGAGGGTCATGGGCCCTATAATTCGGAGCATTGTTGTCCGCAGGACGCGGCACGGCATTGAGAGAGAATATGGGCATTTGGTTATTGATGGTAAAGAGAGGCGATTTCCCAAATCTATGCCGGAAAATTATGCTTATACACTTCCTGACGACCTTCTTGCGAAAGTACGTTCTCTTGAGAGCAGTTTGATTGATTTGCCCTTTATTTATTCCAGAGACCCGGAGGAAATCGCAGAAAAATGCACGGTTTTAAAACATCCGATTGACCAATTGGATCTTATCGATACCGAACTTGACGAAGATGAGCTAATGACTGAGTCACCGATTTATTTTGTATTCCAACTCATATTGATGCTTGGCTTCATTCCGTATCGCTGGAGAATTTATCGGACAGAGTATTACGGGAAGACCACTGAGGAGATTGCGGATCTTCGGCTTTCGGGAGACAAGAGCCGGGAATTACAGCAACAGCGCGGAATATATGGCATTTTCAGGACGATCTTTTTAAAGCGGATGGAGTCGTCTGTCAGGGCGATATCGATTTCATTAAATACATATCGTGAAAAACTCAAGCTTTTTGAAGAAGGGTTAAATCGGAACAAAATCGTCGGTATGGATGATATCGAAGCTTTACGGACGGCGCTTGAAGCTGAGGATGAAGATGGTCTTTTAGAAGTGGCCGACAATGATAGCGAAGAAAAACCGCTTGTTTTGGATGAGGTCGACGATAAGAAATACAATCTGGACGCTTTTAGGGCGGAC
>CAZAPN010000229.1:0-1994 GCA_964487145.1 uncultured Planctomycetales bacterium
AGTTGTCGCTATCTCTTATAGCATCATATAGCATTTACAAACATCATGTTGACACCGCGTAATTCCCCGATTACACTCACTTCAATTGGTAAGATTTGGACAGCGTTTCAAAATCTTATTAAGATGAATCGATCATACTTTCCAGTATTGTATCCACGGGAAGTGTGAGATGCGAATCCATGATAGTTTTTTCCGGAATGGTCCGGTGGATTGCGCGACAGATCTTGAAAGGAGATCCCTACATGAAGAAAGTAATTGTTGTAATGCTCGCCCTGGTGTTTTTTTCCGCTCAGGGAATTGTTTGTGCCGAGGACGTCATCGCTGATGTTCAGGCTCAAGCGGATGATATGGTGGTGGACACCCTTGATGTGGAAGATGTCATCACGGACGAAGGCGATGAGATGATGCTGGTAGAGGAGACCGAGGAAGTGGTCCCCGTCGAGGACGAGGATCTGATTTAAGGCACGGGGTCGCCGAATCTCATGTTTTTTTGAGAACGGGAGATATGTTGAAAGGGTCAATTTTGCCGATAAAACGGTGAGACGAGCTAATCTGCGGCTCGAACCAGTGGACTAATTCCGTAGGCGTTGCAGATCGGTTTTATCAAAATAACAGGGGGCCAGTCCGTAAGGGCTGGCCCTGGTTTTCTGCTTGCAAACCAACTTATTGAATCATAACTTTCATTAATTTGAGAAAAAAATCATGCCGGATCTGCTAGCCTGGTCAATCTTTGGTGCGATTGTTATTGCTCTTCTTGCCCTGGATCTCGGGGTTTTCCACCGTAAAGCCCATGAAGTCAAAATGAAGGAAGCGCTCCTCTGGAGCGCTGTCTGGATCGCTGTGGCATTGATCTTTAACGCGGGTGTTTATTGGGTGAAAGGCAAAGAGCTTGCGATCCAGTTTTTGGCGGGTTATCTTCTCGAGAAGTCTTTGAGCGTCGATAACCTTTTTGTTTTTCTCCTGATCTTTAATTATTTTCACCTTCCCGCACGGTATCAGCATCTGATCCTTTTCTGGGGGATTATTGGTGCGCTAGTTTCGCGAGCCATCTTTATCATTTGCGGCTTAAGTTTGCTGCACTATTTTTCCTGGATGATTTACGTTTTTGGACTGATCCTGGTATGGACAGGTGTGAAACTAGCTTTTGAAAAAGATAAAAAAGTTGAACCGGAGAAAAATGTTTTCGTTAAAGTGTTTCGCCGTTTTTTTTCGCTGACTCAGGATTATCATGAGGGAAAATTTTTTATCAGATTAAACGGTATTCTTTACGCCACTCCGTTGATCGTCATTTTGCTCGTGGTGGAATCCACGGACATTATATTTGCGGTCGATTCGATCCCGGCTATCCTTGCGATTTCCAGGGATCCGTTCATCGTTTACACTTCGAATGTTTTTGCAATCCTGGGACTTCGAGCGCTTTATTTTGCGTTGGCTCAGTTAATGAAGTTATTCCACTATCTCCATTATGGTCTTTCACTGATTTTGGTCTTGATCGGTGTCAAAATGATAGCGTCACATTTTTTTCATGTCCCAACCGCAGCAGCTCTCGGAACCATTCTGCTGGTTTTGATTCTTTCAGTGGTAGCTTCGATCCTTTGGCCGCAGTCGTCAGGTGAGGTGAGAGCGAGTTCCTGAGATTGTTGTTTCAGTTAGGAGCCGGGTCGTTACAGAACAAAGTAGAAGCGGTTTCATAAGTCCCTTTTACATTTTCCAACCCGTTGTTTCTCAAGGGGTTGGAAATACTTGCGAAACCGCTTCTAGTGATTGATCCGGTTGATGTACTCCAATTATAAAAAAAGCCCCGTCGTTAGACGGGGCTTTTTTTGTTGATGGTTTTTTGAAATCTTGAAAAAAATTAGCTTTTGCTTTTTGCTGTGATCTCCAGCTTCGGGATTCGCATCTTGTAAAAGGATCTCCACACAAAAAATAGCCCTGCTACAAAAAAGATGGCTCCGCTAACCGTGGTTGTTGCCGGATTCATCTTGATCGCAATC
>CAZAPN010000230.1:0-1914 GCA_964487145.1 uncultured Planctomycetales bacterium
AGCAACAACAGCAGCAACAACAGCAGCAACAACAGCAGCAACAACAGCAGCAACAGCAACAACAACAGCAGCAACAACAGCAGCAACAGCAGGAACAACCGAAGTCAAAACCAGATCCGCAGAAACAGGACGGTCAACCTCAAAAACAGCCATTGCAAGGACAAATGACTAAAGAAGACGCTGTTAATCTTCTGGACAGTTTAAAAGAATCCGAAAAAGAGCTCCAGGACCTTCGCCGGCCGTCAATCCCTATGAATCCGGTACAAGTCGAAAAGGATTGGTAATAGACTTCATTGAAATGATGTTTCAGATTTATAAAATGTAAAAATGGCCGCTTTTTGCCCTAAGGAGACACAACAATGACTTTATTAAGAGAGCAGATCGAAAAAGACATCATTTGTGCCATGAAAACCAAAGATTCAGTTCGCGTATCGACCCTCCGGATGTTGAAAAGCGCTATCGGTAACTACCTGATCACGACACGGAAAGAAAAGGCTGAAGATTCGGATTTACAAGCCATTATCGTCAAGCAGGCCAAACAACGCCGGGAAAGCCTGGAAAGTTATGAAAAAGCCGGCCGAACGGATCTTGCCGAGAAGGAAAAAGCCGAGCTTGTGATTCTCGAATCATATTTACCAAAGCAACTGAGTGACGAAGAACTTCGGGCTGAGATCAAGAAGGCGATGGGAATTTCTGGCGCTCAAAACCCATCCGACATCGGGAAGCTCATGAAAGCGCTCATGCCTTTCATTCAGGGAAAAGCGGATGGAAAAAGAGTTCAGGCAGCAGTCAAAGAGCTCCTTACGTAGAAACCCCTGCGGTTATCGAAGTTGGCTCCTCGCCCCATAGGTTGGTTAACATAAGATACATTATAAGACGTATTTTTAAAAATAAACACAGCCTCTCCCACGGGTTTTACGATTGAATGGCGCAAAAATAAGGCTGGAAGCTTTGGGTTAACGTCAGCTTTTAGGCGGGTTCGCGAAATACGGTTTATCTTCCTTGCGAATCACAAAACGCACCGGCACAGGATCCGTGGGATTATATTTACAGGAAGCGTTCTTTCTGTTTAAAAAAAACGAATTTAAGATATTGATCCATAGACATCGATATTGATCCATAGACATCTTGGGATGCTTATCCTGAGGTATCTTGCCTTCTGGAAATTTAAGCTCTTCCATCCCAACCTCCCCGGCTCAATTCTTGGATCTTTTGATGAATGCCCTCCGGGCCGAATTTACGGCAGATCTCACTAAAATCAGCAGATAAAATGTCCATCCTGTTCGCAATCACTAGGTTCATGATGTCGGGAAGATCTTTTGTCCAGCCAAAATAGAAATGTCCTATTCTCACCAAAGTAGAAATGTCCGGTTTTTAGGTTGTGGTTGTTAAGATCTTTCCAGACATGATCCTTTGAACAATGAGAAAATCAACATCCAGAGTATTGCGAGCATAACCATAGGCATTGACGGCGAACCCTCCGATCAAGATCAAACGACCGCCTGACGCCTGAATGGCCTCGACTCGAATGCTAGAAAATCTTATGCTCACGAGGCCAAACAGAAAACATTTATAAAATTAAAAACGAGGCCTAACGTAGCAACGCTTTTTGATAAAACATCTCAAGCCTATCTGCGATCTGATTCCAATCAAAAGACGCACTTTCGGCAATACAGTTTTTTGATATCTGATTATAATTAGTGAAGATTTTTTCAACGGCATCCACAATCGCACGGACATCAGACGGTAATACCGAATAACCGACATGCCCTTCGGGAAACAACCCATCAAAGCCCTGCCCCCGGGTGTAAATCACGGGTACTCCCTGACTCATTGCCTCCGCGTAAACTCGGCCGAAGGTCTCTTTAAAGGAAGGCATAACATAAATATCGTTATTTCGGTAGTAGTCGATCA
>CAZAPN010000231.1:0-1914 GCA_964487145.1 uncultured Planctomycetales bacterium
GATTGCGATCAAGATGAATCCGGCAACAACCACGGTTAGCGGAGCCATCTTTTTTATAGCAGGACTATTTTTTGTGTGGAGATCCTTTTACAAGATGAGAATCCCGAAGCTGGAGATCACGGCAAAAATCCAAAGCTGATTTTTTCAAAGATTTCAAAAAATACTATCAATAAAAAAAGCCCCGTCTAACGACGGGGCTTTTTTTTTATATTGGAGTACATCGATCGGATCAGTCACGCCTTTGTTCTTTAACAACCCGGTTCCTAGCCAAATCAACAATCTCAGGAACTTGCTTTCGCCTCACCTGCCGACTGAGGCCAAAGAATCGAAGCCACCACTGAAAGGATCAGAACCAGCAGAATGGTTCCGAGAGCTGCTACGGTTGGGATATGAAAAAAGTGTGACGCAATCATTTTGACACCAATCAAGACCAAAATCAGTGAAAGACCATAATGGAGATAATGAAACAGCTTCATTAACTGAGCCAGCGCAAAATAAAGCGCTCGAAGTCCCAGGATCGCAAAAACATTCGAAGTGTAAACGATGAACGGATCCCTGGAAATCGCAAGAATGGCAGGGATCGAATCAACCGCAAATATAATGTCCGTGGATTCCACTACAATCAGAATGACAATCAACGGCGTGGCATAAAGAACACCGTTTAATCTGATAAAAAATTTTCCCTCGTGATAGTCCTGAGTTAGCGAAAAAAAACGGCGAAACATTTTCACGAAAACATTTTTTTCCGGTTCAACTTTTTTGTCTTTTTCAAAAGCCAGTTTCACACCTGTCCACACAAGGATCAGTCCAAAAACATAAATCATCCAAGAAAAATAATGCAACAAACTTAAGCCGCAAATAATAAAGATGGCCCGCGAGACAAGCGCGCCGATAATCCCCCAGAAAAGGATCAGATGCTGATACCGTGCAGGAAGGTGAAAATAGTTGAAGATCAGGAGAAAAACAAAGAGGTTGTCGACGCTCAGAGACTTCTCGAGAAGATAACCCGCCAAAAACTGGATCGCAAGCTCTTTGCCTTTCACCCAATAAACACCCGCGTTAAAGATCAACGCCACAGCAATCCAGACAGCGCTCCAGAGAAGCGCTTCCTTCATTTTGATTTCATGGGCTTTGCGATGAAAAACCCCGAGATCCAGGGCAAGGAGAGCAATAACAATCGCACCAAATATTGACCAGGCCAGCATATCCGACATCATTTTCCCCAGTGGAATAAAAAGGTTGATTCAAAAAACTTGTTAACGAATAGAAAATCAGGGCCAGTCCGTAAGGACTGGCCCCGGTTATTTTGATAAAACCGATCTGCAACGCCTACGGGATTAGTTCACTGGTTCGAGCCGCAGATTAGCCCGTCTCACCTTTTTACCGGCAAGATTGACCCTTTCAACATCTCTCCCGTTCTCAAAAACAGTGAGATTCGGCGAACCCCTTGCCTTAGATCTGCTCCTCGTCCTCGACGGGGACCACTTCCTCGGTCTCTTCTACCAGCATCATCTCATCGCCCTCGTCCGTGATGACATCTTCCACATCAAGAGTGTCCACCACCATATCATCCGCTTGAGCCTGAACATCAGCAATAACGTCCTCGGCACAGGCAATTCCCTGAGCAGCAAAAAACGCCAAGGCGAGCATTACAACAATCACTTTCTTCATGGAAGGATCTCCTTTCAAGATCTATCGCGAAATCCCCCGGACCATTCCGGGAAAAAACTACTCTGGATTCGCATCCCACACTCCCCGTGGATACACCTCTGGGAAGTATGATCGATTCATCTGAATAAGATTTTGAAACACTTTTCAAATCTTACCGATTGAACTGAGTGTAATCGGGGAATTGCACTGTGTCAACATGATGTTTGTAAATGCTATATGATGCTATAAGAGATAGCGACAACT
>CAZAPN010000232.1:0-1904 GCA_964487145.1 uncultured Planctomycetales bacterium
CAAAGCAGGAACCTCTTTCTTTCCATAAATTTAAAATAATATTCTTGAACGAATCTAAAAATTCTTTTTTGGGTGTGACTAAATTTAAGTATTCAACAAAATCATTTTCCAATTTATTCTTGCTTATAGCCTTGCCAAACATTGAACATTCTTTATTGTAACAATGGTAATAATAGTATTTGTCGTTTCTGCCGCGTGAACAGCTTCCAGTCAGCAGTTTTTCACAAATGCCGCATTTCACAGTCTGCCTCAAAGGAAAATCGGGATTGAGCCTGACTTTCTTCACATTGATTTTTTTACCTGACAAGAGAACGCGGATTTTAAAATATTCTTCCTCGGTGATCATCGGTTTGTGAATTCCTCGGACTTCTTCGTTGGTCCAGGGATTAACCAGAATACCGACATAAAACTTAAGATATTTACCGAAAATACGGCTTACCAGTTGCGGCCTTGTTTTTACGCCTCTGATTTTACTTAATCCCATCTTATCAAAAATTTGGACCATTTCTGCCTGAGAATAGATTCCCTTGGAAAATTCCTTTAATCCTTTTTGGATAATAGGGAAGAGCTGTTTGTCTGGCTGATCCGGCCCATTTTTCTTTTCGCCTTTTCTCCTGGCGTGCTGGCAGGCATAACCAATCGGCGGCTTATAAGGAGTGATACCTTGATTGATCCTGGCTGTCATTCCATTGACGCATCTTTGCGCCCTGACGGCATTGTCAAACTCGGCGCTTCCGGCCAAAACCGTTTCAATAAATTTCTCCGCCGGATTATTGCCGATCGGTTCAGTTACAGAGTGAAGGGTTACTCCGTATTCAATCAACATTTTTCTAACGTAAAAATGATCTTCGGTGTTCCTGGCGAAGCGATCCACCTTGTAAACAACGAAAGCATCAACCTTGCCTTTGTTTTTCCGGCAGTATTCAATGGCCCGCAAAAACTCAGCACGTTGGGCGGTTTTGGCCGAGGCTCCTTCCTCCCGGAAAATTCCGACAACCTCAATGCCTTTGTTTTTGCAATAGGCACGGCAAAGCTCATCCTGGTTCTCAAGGGATGTGCCTTTGACTTGTTCCTCGCTGGATACTCTTACATAAATTATTCCTTTCATATTTTTGTTTTTAATAACTTAAAAGGACAGTCTGACTACCCAAATCAGTTCCCCGAAGGTCGCATCATTGGCAGACTGCCCTTTTAAGACAGTGATGCAACAAAAAACGGGGATTAAATTGATTTGGGTAGTAACTTAATTATATGTCGAAATAGATTTTTGAGCAAAGTGGTTATTGTGGGAAAGAAAAGAAACGGGCTAATCCATGATTGGACCGCCCGTTTTTTGTTAATCGAATTTGAAATAACCTTTGTGGCTTTCCGCCATCTGAATTGCAAACGGCTTAACCAGGGGAGGATCAACTATGAAATAAACATGGCTGAAATCCTTGATGAGATCCATTTGCTCTTTTGAGATGTAGGGGAGTCCGAAATTGCAGACTGATTGAAAACCGCCTGTCTGAATCCTTACGCATTTGAATAAATCGTTTGTAAAGAACAAGACACTTTCCTTGTCTGCTATTCGATGGTAACTCCATAAATAATGTTCCGGATTGAAACTGTTGTGAAAGACCGGTTTTCCGTCTTTCATTTTAATTCCGTAATAGGCGATCTTTTTTCCTTCCTCGTTTCTGACAGTAAACGCGACTGAACCGGCCAGCATTGTTTTTCCTTTAGGAATTCCGATTTCAAACAATGTGCATTCTTCTTCGGTTAGTCCTTTTGATTTCAGGAATTCTCCATAATGCAGTTCATACTGCATTTTTAATTCCTCGGTTATCTTGACGGACTTGGCTGTGTGCGATTTTAGCAATAACACTTTGGCTTCGTCCCACGTTATGCCTTTTGTTTTCATG
>CAZAPN010000233.1:0-1901 GCA_964487145.1 uncultured Planctomycetales bacterium
ACCTTTGCAAAGAAAAAAAAAGAAAATATCCATGATCAGATTAAAATTGACCGCCCTTCTGATGTTCCCCCTCTTATTTGTTCATGCATCTAACGGGATCGACTCAAAAGAATACCAGAGACAATTCAGGCAAGCAATGACCTATATCCAGAATGAAGAGTACAAGGATGCGCTTCCCCTGTTGACCACGCTCAACCAGGAAAGTGACAACGCCAATCTGGATTTTCATATCGGGTTATGTTTTTTTCATTTGAAATTTGACAAGACCGAAGCATTGAACTCCTTTAACAAGGCATCAAAGAACATCTCAAAAAGATACCTGAACACCGAAACCAGCGTTCAATCACCAAACGAAGCCGTTTATTATCAGGGATTGTGCTACCATCAGTTGGGAGAAATAGAGAAAGCGGTGGCCAAATATGAAGAATACCTGAAAAACTCAAAAAAATACAGCTCCGACAAACTCATCGTAGCCGATGCCAAACAGAAATTAAAAATCGCCAAGGAGACGTCATCCCTCTTCTCCCCTGCCGATCTGTCACAAATCACGGCAAACAGGGGATCTGCAAAAGGGATTGACAAAGAATTCAAACCCAAGCTTCAAAAAGCGATGGATCTGTTTATTGAGGATAAAATTGAAGCGTTGATTTTCATCAAAGGCTTATTGAAAGAGTATCCCAATGAACCCAACCTCAACTACATGATGGGGGTATGTCTCCTCAACATCAAGCCATACCACGAATCAGCCACCGATTTTTTCCAGGTTGCAGATAAAAATGCAAGCTCCTTCAAAGAATCCGGAATCGGACTCGACTGCCCGTTGCTGTTGAAATACTATGCCGGTGTCGCCGAGCAAAACAAGGGCGAACACAAACTGGCTTTGGCAGATTTTGAAGCGTTCAACGCCGTTTACCCCGAAGATTACAATGCTTACAAACCCGATTTCCTGAAACATCTCGAGGATACCCGAAATAAGGTCAAGACTGACCCCGAGACAAACAACGCCGCTTTAGCCAGTTACCACGACGTGATCAACATTACCGACACTGCAGGAGTGCAGGTGATTTTCCCCACACCAACCACTTTTAACGCAGGCAATTCCACCCAAGCAAACTCCAATTCCACCGGACCCGACTACTATTACTCCGTGCAGGTGGGAGCGGGAAAAATGGATGAAACCTATTTCAGCAAGGTGACCGACCTTCGAACCTCCAAATACAATAACGGCGTGATACGGTTTTTAACCGGCAAGTTTTCATCCAGAAAAGAAGCGGCTACCCGTACACAAGAGCTGATTAGAATGGGATATCGGGATGCATATTTCACCCGAATGAAAGCGAAATAATCAGTTTTCAGAACTCCGGAAAACCGCGAAATCAAGGGTTTTCATATATGTTTTGTCAAGGAATTCACCATATTCCCCAAGGAGATGGAATATCCGCGATTTTAATCGGGAATTCATGAATGAATATTCCTAAATAAATTTATAGAAAATCCTTTTTGTTATAAATTTTAATTATCTTTATCAAAAATATAAGATGAAAAGGCAATTAATATCCCTGATCAACTCGGCAATTCCCCCTCAAAAGTGGAAAATCCCGGTCATCATCCTCATGGGGACGATTGTGGGAGCCGGTTTTTATATTTTTTACATCTCGCGCGCATGGTCTTATCTCTCCGACGATCCCTCAACATGTGTCAATTGCCATATCATGAAGACGGAATACACTTCGTGGCGGCATTCCTCCCACTATCGGGTGGCAAACTGCAACGATTGCCATGTTCCACATGACAATGTGTTCCGAAAATACTATTTCAAGGCCTCGGATGGAATGCGACATTCCGCTATTTTCACCGCCCGCACATACGCCCAAAGCATTCGGATGAGGGAACCCGGACGG
>CAZAPN010000234.1:0-1891 GCA_964487145.1 uncultured Planctomycetales bacterium
TAGAAGACGGATCCATGTACGGACATGGCGAAGACAGTATTCGTTGTTTGCAAAATCTGAGTTTATACCAACCGTATGCAAAACAAGGAGATTTCGCCAGTGCTTTGGAGTTTTGGGAAATTGTATACGCCGAATGCCCTGCTTCGAGGGTGGGTATTTATATTGACGGTGCCAAAATCAAAGCCTGGCAATGGAACAAAGAAAGCGATCCGGCAAAAAAAGCTCAGATTTTTGATGAGCTAATGGCTGTTTACGATCAGCGAATCAAGTATTTCGGTAATCACGATCGTTATCCCACCCCCTGGATCCTCGGGAAAAAAGCCCTGGATTATCTTCAGTTCAATCCCAAAGGCGACATGAAACTGCCTTACGAGTGGTTAAAAACAGCGATATATGATTCGCCTGCAGCTAATTTTGAACCGGCTTACGCTACTGCTTTCATCTCGGTTTCCAGAACTTTGTTATCGGATGATTCTCATAAAGAAAATTTCTTTAATGATTATATCAAAACAGTGGAACGACTGGATACAAAATTGGCCATTACCTCTCCCGGCCCCGAAAAAGACAGAATCGTTGGCATTAAGAATGGTTTGGATGTGCTCTTTTCAAATTCAGGAGCGGCCGATTGTGAAACACTGACCACTCTTTTTGCAGAACGTATTGAGCAGAACAAAGACAATCAGGAATTTTTGAATAACATCATTTCTTTATTTAAGAAGGTTAAGTGCACAGATACTGATACTTATTTTCTGGCTTCTGAATACAGGCATGCTATTAATCCAACGGCAGAATCGGCAGAAGGTTGTGCCTATCAGTACATTAAAAAGGAAGATTACAAAAAAGCTTCCGAATACCTGAAAGAAGCCATTGACTTAGAGACAGATCAGGACAAAAAAGCCGATTATGCTTTTTTGGCTGCCAATGTAGTGGTTGCCGGAAAGAGTTTTGAAGAAGCCCGCTCCATGGCTTTGCAGGCAGCAGAATACCGGAAAAACTTCGGAGCCCCCTATGTGCTGATCGCCAAAATGTACGCCAACAGTGTTGACTATTTTGATGATCCCGTTCTTAAAAGAACAGTATATTGGGCAGCGGTAGATAAACTTCAAAAAGCCAAAACGATAGACCCCGGCGTGACTGATGAAGTAAATGATTTGATAGCAAAATATAAAGAACAATATCCTGACACCGAAGATATTTTTATGCATCCTGACCTCACTGTCGGAAAACCCTTCAAAATAGGAGGCTGGATACAGGAGAGCACCGTTGCCCGCGATAAATAAAAATGCTTCCAACAAATTTATTTAGGAAATACACAGGTATAACAGTTGCATCTTTTGTAACTGTTATGCTGTTTTTACCCCTTTCCTGCAAAAGGGAAAAAACAGATATTTTACCCAATTTTGGCTCCATGGATTCTGTGCCTGTTATGAGAGCCGACTCCATAGTGACTTTAATTTCTGATTCAGGGCGTATTCGTTACAAAGTAATTACCGCGTCCTGGCTGGTTTTCGACCAGGCACCCGATCCTTACTGGTTTTTCCCCGAAAAAATTTACTTTGAACGTTTTGATGACAGTTTACGTATTGAATCTATCGTTAAAAGCGATACGGCCCGTTATTATACCAAAAGAAAACTCTGGGAGCTCAAAAATAATGTGCAGGTGATGAACCTTGCCGGCGAGAAGTTTGAAACTCCTTTGTTGTATTGGGATCAGAACCAACATAGAATTTTTTCGGATTCTTTCATTCGTATCGAACAAAAAGACTGGATATCTACCGGCATAGGTTTTGAATCCAACGAATCTATGACAAAATACAGCATTCTCAATTCCCAGGGTGATTTTCCTATAGATCCCGAAGAAGAAAATCCGGACGAATGATTTTAATTCCCG
>CAZAPN010000235.1:0-1843 GCA_964487145.1 uncultured Planctomycetales bacterium
GAAAAGGACAGTTAAAAAACATTATTATTTTAGTTGAAATGATTGAGGGGCCGCTGTCCCATCGGGACAGCGGCCCCTCAAGGCCGAATATTCTTCTTGTTTTACGCCAAACTTTTTAAAATAATTTCCGCGGCCCTGTGATTGGCCCCTGGCTCCCCAAGTGATTTGCCGACCTTCGCAAGTTCTGATTTGATTTCCGCAATCCTGATTTCATCTTTAAGGATATTTTCTAATTCAGAAGCGATTTTTTGAGGATTCGCGTCATCTTGAATGCATTCCGGAATGATTTTTTTCCCCGCCACCACATTCACCAGTCCAATATAAGGGATCTTAATAAATAATTTTGCTAAAAGGTATGTCAGAAAGGAGGTTTTATAAATTACGACCATGGGTTTCCGCAAAATCGCGGTTTCTAATGTGGCCGTCCCCGATGCGACCAAACAGGCATCCGAAGCATTGATCCCGTTATAGGTTAGTTCTTCCACGATTTTAATGGGAATATCCACGCCCTCAAGATAACGTTTGACTGTCGCCAGTCCAATGGTGGGGGCTTTCAGTAAAAGGAATTGGACTTTGGAATATTTTTGAAAAAGAATTTGCGCGGCCTGTAACATGGGTGGCAGAATCTGCTCAATTTCTTTGTTGCGTGATCCAGGCAACAACCCAATCGTTAAGCGATCCTTGGCCAGCCCCATGTAATCTAAGAATTGATCACGCGACTGAGTAATTTTGATCGTATCCAAAAGCGGATGCCCGATAAAATAAGCGGCGAGTTGATGTTTGGCATAAAGTTCACTCTCAAATTTGAAGAATACCAAAAGTCGATCGACATATTTTTTGACAAGCTTAATCCGGTTTTGTTTCCAAGCCCAGACCTGGGGACTGATGTAGAAGATGATCTTTGTCGGTATTTTGGCTTCTTTGATGGCTTTGGCGAGCCGCAAGTTGAATCCGGGGTAATCGACAAGGATGACTGCATCCGCATGAGTTTCTTGGATTTTTTTAAGAACAAGATTAAAAATCCGTTTGAATTCCTGATAGTGTTTTAAAACTTCGATAAACCCGACGACTGCGATTTGAGTTAGATCTTCATACAGCTCAACTCCTGAGCCTTTCATCTTAGGGCCGCCGAGTCCGGAAAAGGAAATATCCGGGTTTAATATCTTTAAATGACGCACTAGATCAGAGGCATGCAGGTCTCCGGAAGCTTCTCCCGCCACAATCACAATGTTTTTATGATATTGGGTCATTTCCGACAGAGTTTTTTTATTTTTTCTGTGATTTCAAGCGCCACTTTCAGGGCATTTCGGCCTTCGATCCCTGAAACGATCGGTTTTTTGTGATTCACAACAGAATCCACAAAAGATTCCAGTTCTTGTTTTAATGGTTCTTCTTTTTCAATCGGCAGGGCATGTTTGGAAATAAGCTTCCCGTGCTTTTTATAAATGAAGGCTTCTTGCTGGACATAATCCAATGAGATGTAGGTGTTGTTGAGAAAAATCCTGATTTTTCTCATGACCTCCGGCGAAACGCGGCTTGCCGTTAAATTGCAAACACAACCGTTGGTGAACGTGATACGGGCGTTCGCAATGTCTTCTTTGTCGGTAAGGACATTGACTCCGACCGCCTGGATATCCTTGACAGGACTTTGGCAAAGACCCATGACAATGTCGATGTCATGAATCATCAAGTCCATGACGACCCCAATATCGAGGGAACGATTGGGGAACAGATTCAACCGATGACATTCGACGAAAAGGGGATTTTTGGCTAATTGGTGAATGGCTTGAAACGCGGAATTGAACCTTTCCACATGGCCGACTTGGAGAACTAAACTCTTTTT
>CAZAPN010000236.1:0-1837 GCA_964487145.1 uncultured Planctomycetales bacterium
TACCCCAGAAAATCGAATGGATTTGTGACGATGAGAATTTTTATTTCCTTCATGCGCGTCCGTGGGGGCATCAGGAGCGTATCAAGAAGTTTTCTCAAGACAAACTCTCCTTGCGTGCTTATTTTGAGGAGCTTTTTCCACGCTCTCTTTCTCCGTTATCGGTTGATATGGCCAGGGCATTTCTTTCGATGAGTTTTTCTCCCGGACGGTTTTCCTTGATTCGGCGAAACTTGGAAAGTTCCGAAGCCCATGTGCGGTGGATTAACGGCCATGTGTATTTGTCCCTTGAGGGATTTCTTGAGATCTTTCGAGATCGACCTTTTATGACCCGACCGGTTTTAGAAAAGGTTTTTGGGATCGTATTGCCGGACGATCGATCTCACACGTTTATTGAGAGAGATTTTTCGGAAAAGTTAACACAACTTATTTTTTTGTTGAGGATTTTAGGGTTTTGGCCACGCTTAGGGTTAAGGTGGAAAAGTTTATCCCCACTATCGTCAATTAAATCTAGCCGTTTCGAAGACTTGATGAAATGGACGACCGAATGTTTTTGCGGTTATCTTCAAATCACAAGGGACCGAATCGGTGCCTTTGCGATTATTTATCATGTTTTGGAGAAAGGATTGCCTCTTTCGGTTGAAGCCCCTCTTCAGGAATTTTTAGTTCGAGAAAAAGAAAATCGCCTTTCCCGTCTTGGGATTAAGCTTTGGGACATGGCCGACGCCATTAAAACTAACGGGGCAATTCGTGAGATATTAAAGACAACCCATGACAAAGAATCCATTCAAAAAAAACTGAGCAGTCTGGACAGCGGCAAAGAATTTCTCGCGGACTGGCAAGAATTTTTGCGTGATGAAGGAGCGTTCTGTCATAATTTTTTTGAGCTGTCTTTGCCGCGGTGGGGGGAGGACCCGGATTTTCCTCTTCAATGCATGCAAAAAATGGTTTCTAGAAAGATGAGAAGGTCATTTCGAAAGGATTCCTTGGATGTCCAACGCAAACAACGAGAAGATTTCTTAAATCTCATCGAAGGACTTAATTATCATGAGCAATGGCTTTTACGAAGCGCGTTTGAGGCTTTTTTTCAATTCGACGACATGAGGGAAGATCTTTATTATAAATTGATGGACGGTCTTTTTGAGCTGCGCAAAACCTTCTTAAAAAAATCAGAGCATTTTTTATCCATGGGCGTTTTGGAAAATCAAGATGATATCTTCTTTTTGACGATGGGTGAAATTCTTAGGATTTCCCAAGGAGAAGACCTTACTGAAAATCCAAAAAATTTGATCGAAAAACGAAAAAAAGAATTTTCGTTGAACGTTGCTCAGCCAATTCCGGGCATGCTTTTGGGCCACGATGGATTTTCTTTTGAATCGCCTCATGATTCCTTAAAAGGGATCGGTGTCAGCGCCGGGAAAGCCCAGGGGGTTGCCCGGTTTTTGCGTGGTTTGTCCGACATCGAAGGTATTACAGAGGGAGATATTCTGATCGTTGACCAATCGCGTGTTAGCGATCTACCGTTATTCTTATTAAGTAAGGCGGTGATCGGCGAGCGAGGGGGCTTTTTGTCTGACGCGGCGTGCCTTTTGAGGGATTTAGGAATCCCAGCTGTTTTTCATGTTCCAGAGGCATCGAAAAAAATCCGTGAGGGAGAAGATTTGAGAGTGAACGCCAGCCTCGGGACAATATCCGTAGGTAAAAAAGAAGAGCCATTCTATAATACTTAAAAATGATTCTTTTTGTGAAATCCTATGCCATTGATTACGTTTAAACAAAAAATTTTGTTAGTTTTTTGGGGGATCATCGCGACCTTTATTCTCCTTGAGGTTTTTTTACG
>CAZAPN010000237.1:0-1790 GCA_964487145.1 uncultured Planctomycetales bacterium
TCCAAATGGCAAGACAAACCCTTATCCCAATTTACACAATTTATTTGACATTACCACCGAGGAAAAATACTTTTTAAATAATTTTAATGGATGCCGGAGTTAAGATACGTTAAGCGATTCTTTCAAATATTGGCCTGTATAGGATTTGGGATCTTTCACGATTTCTTCGGGCCGGCCGGCAAAGATGACTTCTCCTCCTTTGTCTCCTCCCTCTGGCCCTAAGTCAATGATATGATCGGCATTCTTAATCACGTCTAAGTTGTGCTCGATGACAATGACTGTGTTGCCGCGGTCTACCAGCCGTTGCAATACATCAAGGAGTTTCGCTACATCAGCGAAATGCAAACCTGTGGTTGGTTCATCGAGAATGTAGAGGGTTTTTCCCGTGGCATGTTTACATAATTCACTCGCCAATTTTACGCGCTGGGCTTCTCCTCCGGAGAGAGTTGTCGCTGCCTGTCCCAATTTGATATAACCTAAGCCTACATCCGAAAGTGTTTCAAGGATGTTTTTAATCCGGGGAATATTCTCAAAAAGATCCATGGCCTCTGAGACCGAAAGATTCAAGACTTCCGAAATATTCTGCCCTTTGAAACGGACTTCCAGCGTTTGTTGATTAAATCGTAGCCCCTTGCAGACTTCACATTCAACGTAAACATCGGGTAAAAAGTGCATTTCAATCTTTCTGATTCCGTCTCCTCCGCAGGCCTCACAGCGTCCCCCTTTAACATTAAAACTTAATCGTCCTGGTTTATATCCTCTTATTTTAGATTCGGGTAATTGGTAAAAAATATCCCGAATGTAGCTAAAAACGCCTGTGTAGGTGGCTGGATTAGACCGAGGCGTTCGTCCGATCGGAGATTGATCGACAACGATGACTTTGTCAAGGTTTTCGACCCCCTTAATGGCCTTATAATTTCCTGGCTTCTGCCGGGCACGATAAAGCTTTTGGGCCAAAGCGGTATATAGGATCTCATAAATTAAAGTTGATTTTCCTGAGCCCGAGACTCCTGTGATACAAATAAAATTCCCGAGGGGAAAAGTAACATCAATTCTTTTTAAGTTATGCTCACAGGCTCCCAGGATTTGTAATGTTTTGTCCTTGTGAAATGGTCGGCGCGATTGGGGGGTTGCGATCTGAAGCTCTTGGCGCAGATATTGACCTGTTGGGGATTCTTTAGACTTCAAAAGCCCTTCTAAGGGGCCCGCATAAATAACTTGTCCCCCGTTTTCCCCTGCCCCCGGCCCCAGGTCGACGATGAAATCAGCGGCTCGAATGGTCGCTTCGTCATGCTCAACCACAACAAGGGTGTTTCCTAGGTTGCGTAACTCTTGAAGCGTTGTCAGGAGCATTTTATTGTCTTTTTGATGAAGTCCGATACTGGGTTCATCCAGGATATAAACAACCCCAACAAGTCCTGATCCCACTTGTGTTGCCAGTCGAATCCGTTCTGCCTCCCCTCCAGATAAACTGGAACTACGGCGGTCCAAAGTTAAATAATCTAACCCCACGTTAATGCAAAAGTCTAATCGTCGAATGATTTCCTTCAAAATAGGTTCACTGATTGTCTTTTTCGCTTTAGAAAGGTTTAAATTTTGAAAGAAATGACGGGCGGTTTTAATTGATAACGATGTGACTTGATGGATGTTTTTTTCGGCAATCGTGACCGCCAGAGATTCTTTTTTAAGACGGCTGCCTTGGCAGGTTGGGCAGGGCAACACAGACATAAATTTAGATATTTCGTCTTTGAGCCAATCGCTGTCGGTCTCTAGAAAGAGTCGCTCGAGGT
>CAZAPN010000238.1:0-1770 GCA_964487145.1 uncultured Planctomycetales bacterium
AGGTCTGTCATCACCTTCAAAGTACTTGCGGGAAGAACTCGAAGGTAAACATCTTTTCCATAAATCCTTTTTTTAGCCGTGCTGTCAGAAAAGATAGCGGCTTTTGCCGTAATAACGACTTTATTGCTTTTCGTTTTTTTTGCCGCTGACGCATAAAAAGGCAACAACAAAAAAGCTAGGAAAATGATACCGGCCGAAAAAAGAAATTTTTTATAGCTTGAGGGGTTCATATATAGCCAAAATTATAACATAGGACGCGCTGAAACAAAATCCTGATTGAATTTTCTTCAAATTTTTCTACCGCGGCAGATACGCCAAAGCCTTGTGGCGGAAGAATATACTTTATGTTATGATAACGTTTAATATAAATTTAAAAAGGAGATTTAAAGATGCTCGAATCTGTGGTTTTGGGAATTATCCAAGGGGTCACCGAATGGATCCCGGTAAGTTCTGAAGGAATGATCGCGCTGGCTAAAATAAAGCTGTTTCATTCCACAGCCGGCCTTAAAGATATTGTTTATCAAGCTCTTTTTTTACACCTTGGGACTTTTTTGGCGGCGATCATTTATTTCCGCAAAGACCTTCTCGCGCTCGCCAAACTCCCCTTCACCTTTAAGCAAACCCACGCGGACGATAAAAAACTTTTTCTTTTCCTGGCTCTCACAACGATCATCAGCGGCCTTGTCGGTTTTCGCCTTTTATTAATAATGGACAAACTCTCAGCGTATTTTCAAACCTCCGGAAAAATTATTATGATCCTGGTGGCGATCCTCTTGTTCATTACCGGAATGCTGCAGCTTCATGCAAAAAACAAAGGCGCTAAAACGGCCAACGGCCTTAAGCCGCTCGACGGATGGATCCTGGGGATCATCCAGGGCCTGGCAGTCCTGCCGGGGCTTTCCCGCTCAGGCACGACCATCGCGGCTTTATTGATGATGGGGTTTGAAAAGACGGTCGCATTGCGGTTAAGTTTCCTGATGAGCCTGCCGCTCATTCTGGCCGGGAATATTATTCTTAATCTGCGTCACGCCCAACTCACGGCAGAGAATCTCATCAGTCTTTTAGTCTCTTTTGTCGTCGGACTTTTGTCGATCAATCTATTCTTTAAGATCGTCGGCAAGATCAATTTCGGAGTTTTTGTGATCGCGCTCGCGTTCCTGGTTTTATTGTCGGTTTTTGTATAAATCCCGATGATCACCATATCCCCTGGATCAAAAGATCCTGGTTTAAATTTTTCATTGACCGGACAAGGGGATGTGTTATCATTTTAGAAAATTTTGGCCCCATCGTCTAGCCTGGTCCAGGACACAAGGTTCTCAGCCTTTAAACACCGGTTCAAATCCGGTTGGGGCTACCAATTGAGACTCACGGGACATTTGACCCTGCAACTGCTTGAAAATATAAGCGGTTACGGTGGTTCCAAATGTCCCGTTGTCGTTATAGGTAATCCGGTCTGGAAAGATCAGAGTTTGAAATCGTTGCTTTAGGTTGATATCAGCGACGGACCACAGGTGCGCGATGTTCATAAGGAAGAATTTGCAGTAATTCAGGCAGGCTTCCGTGTTATTGAGTTCGATCGTTGTTTCGTTTAGCTCGACCTGTTTGGCGAGGATCTCGGATTTCAGTTTCTCGGACTTGCGTTTATAAGTCTCGTCATCAAATGTTCCTTTCATGGCCAGTTCTTCGGCCCTCTCCAACTGATCGTTCAATTCTTTTAATTCTTTCTCGATTCGGTATTCTTCTTTGATCTCATCAGACTGCACTTTCTTA
>CAZAPN010000239.1:0-324 GCA_964487145.1 uncultured Planctomycetales bacterium
TGTTGCCCCCGGTGTTGCCGAAGCTTTATTTACAACGGCTGTCGGTTTAATTGCCGCTATTCCGGCTTTGTTGGCTTATAATAAACTCAGCAACGATATTGATCACATGGCCAAACAAATGGAAACTTTTTCCGATGAATTCAGTGCCATTTTAACCCGCCAGATAGAGGACTAATCATGCGTCGTATTTCTCATCGCCGACAAATCAAATCCGAAGTCAACCTGACACCGCTTATTGATGTGATGATGTCCTTGTTGGCTATTTTTATGATTACGGCACCGATGCTGACATCGGGAATTAACCTGACCTTGCCCAAAGGGGAC
>CAZAPN010000239.1:334-863 GCA_964487145.1 uncultured Planctomycetales bacterium
TATTGATAGGGCGGGTAAAATTTATTTGGGAACAGATATAGTTTCCGAATCCGTTTTATTAAAAAAGGTCAAGGCCATCGTGCGGGAAAATCCCAATATCCGCATTATTATCAGCGGAGACAAAAAAGCCGATTACGGTCAAGTGATAGAAGTTATGGCTTTATTGCGGGCTGCCGGCTTTAATCAGGTCGCCCTCAAAACGGATTCACAAATTAAATCAGCCAAGGGAAAATAACGTGCGGCAAAAGGGACTGACATTTTCGTTAATTTTACACGCCAGCATTTTGTTGCTGATGTGGGCGGATTTGTCCTTTTTTGTGCGGGATATGGATGAAATTACAAGGGTCCCGTTAATTATTGATTTGAAAAATGTGGAAATTGCCGAAAAAACGAATTTGCCCCCTGTTGCCAAAAAACAGGCTTCTGTCAAAAAAACACAATCCGTTGTGAAAGAAGTAAAAAAAGAAACGCCTCACCCCCCTGTCAAACCGATTCCACAAAAAGTGTTAAAAGAATCCGCCCCCGTGGT
>CAZAPN010000239.1:873-1768 GCA_964487145.1 uncultured Planctomycetales bacterium
TAATCCGTCCAAAGCAACCCCGATAGAGGCCAAAAAACAAGCCCCCAAAAATGATTTGAAATCATTACTTGCTTCGGTGGACAAACTAAAAAAGCCCAAAAATAAAGTGCAAACGCCAACGCCTTCGGCCGATGATATCAATCAGGGTGTAGAGGGCGGTCCCGGTGGAGATTACACACAACCGCTGACCATTTCGGAACAGGACTTGATTGCCTCTAAATTACAGGGATGTTGGAACATTGATGCGGGGGCCAAAGATATTGAAAACATTGTGGTAGAGGTCAAAACCTATGTCAACAAAGACGGCCGTGTGCGGGAAGTCCGCATTTTGAATATGCGGGATACGCCAACATTCCGATCCGTTGCCGAAAGTGCCAAACGGGCGGTCTTGATTTGTGATAATTTAGGGGCCGACTCTCCCTTTCAGATTTTAGCCACTAAATATGCCGATAATTATAACAGTTGGAAAGAAGTTTATTTCCGTTTTAATCCCCTAAACAGAGAGGTCTATTGATGAAAAAGTTAGTCATTTTATTTGTCTTATTATTCAATTTACCGGCAATGGCCGCGTTGCATATTGATGTATCCGGCGCCAGATCGGAACCGACACCCGTTGCCATTCCCTCTTTTACGGACCGCACAGATAACGGAGATTTGGGACAAAAAATGACCGATGTCATTGTGGCCGATTTGGAAAATTCGGGGCTTTTTCGTTTAATTGACCGCGATGCCTATATTCAACAACTCAACGGCATTGAAACCAGACCCGCCTTTCCCGATTGGCAAGTTTTGAAAGCTCACGCTTTGATTCAAGGGGAACTGAACACAAAACCGGACGGCACGATTCAGGTTTCTTATCGGTTATGGGATGTGTTTGCCCAAAATCAAATGGACG
>CAZAPN010000240.1:0-1761 GCA_964487145.1 uncultured Planctomycetales bacterium
AGAACCGCCCCAATGGGTTTAAGAATCTCTTTCGCGAGCCAACTGAGCAAGGTTACCAAGACATAAAGGAAAACAAAAAGGAAACTGGACAGCGAGACCGGAAACTGAGAAAGGAATTTCTGAAAACTATCTTCATCGAAATGGAAATAGGACCCTAAAAACCAGCAAAAAGCGATAATCCCCAAAAAAGCGATAAAGTGTCTGGTGTTTTTGTCGAAAGAAAAACGGTTCACCATATTATCGGTATTCGGCAAAAAGGTCCGTACTTAAATATCGTTCGCCTGTGCTCGCCAAGATAACAACAATCAATTTATCCTTATTCTCTTTACGTTTAGCAACCTCTAAGGCCGCACAAACCGCAGCGCCGGAAGAAATTCCGGCCAAGATCCCTTCTTGCCTCATCAATTGTTTAGAATAAAAGAATGCGTCTTCATTCGAAACCTGAATAATTTCATCAATGATTTTTCTATTCAAGACCGCTGGAACAAATCCCGCGCCGATTCCTTGAATTTTGTGGGGACCAGGAGCACCACCCGAAAGGACCGGAGAAGCTTTGGGTTCAACCGCAATGGTTTGAAAGGAAGGTTTTCGCGCTTTCAGGACTTCGGAAATACCCGTAATGGTCCCGCCCGTTCCGACCCCGGTCACCAAGAAATCCACTTTTCCGTCGGTATCTTTCCATATTTCTTCGGCGGTCGTTTTACGATGAATTTCGGGGTTCGCGGGATTTTCAAACTGCTGCGGGATAAAATATCGTTGATCTGTTTTAGCCAACTCGAGCGCCTTATTCACCGCCCCTGTCATTCCTTGGGGACCGGGCGTTAAAACAAGTTCGGCACCTAAGGCTTTTAAAAGGGCCCGGCGTTCCAAACTCATGGTCTCAGGCATCGTTAAAACCAGCTTATAACCTTTGACCGCGCAAATAAAAGCAAGGGCGATTCCCGTGTTGCCTGACGTTGGCTCAAGGATAATCGTGTCTTTCTGGATTTTTCCCTGGGCTTCAGCGGCTTGAATCATACTGAAACCAATACGGTCTTTCACAGAACCTAAGGGATTTCTGAACTCTAATTTCACAACGACTTGGGCCTGGCAGCCCTTGACTACCTTATTTAATCGGACCAAGGGTGTTTTTCCAATCAACTCCGTGACATCATTCGCAATATTCATAAGAATCTCCTTTAAGAAATTACGATTTCTGTTCTTTCCTTTGAAGGCTCTGTTTTTTCAAATAAACCATAAGGATAGCAATGGCCGCCGGGGTCACTCCGGAAATACGATGGGCTTGGCCCAGAGAAACCGGTGAAAACCTTTTCAGTTTCTCCTGAATCTCGCGGGACAACCCGGAAACTTTTGTGTAATCAAAATCCGTCGGGATGCGGATGTTCTCAATGTGTTTAAACCGTTCGATTCCTTTTTGCTGACGGCGAATAAAACCCTCATATTTGACTTCATATTCAATCTGACCGATAATCTCTTTGGTAAGGTCCTTCGTGCCGCCGTTATAACGAGTGATCATCTCATAAGAAACACCCGGCCGTTTTAAAATGTCGCTTAACGGGGTCGCCTGACGCAAAGGGCTTTTGTCGTTTCTTTTCAATTCTTCGTCCAGGGGAGTCCCGGGATGAATATAAGTTTTCTTCAGGTGCTCAATTTCTTGATCAATCGTTTCGTATTTTTTCTGGATCGACTCAAACTCTTGTGGCGTGATCAATCCAAATCGAAGGGCATAAGGCGCCATCCGTTTGTCCGCGTTGTCTTCAC
>CAZAPN010000241.1:0-1761 GCA_964487145.1 uncultured Planctomycetales bacterium
ATTGACATTTTACAACAATTCGCCTACAATAATGATAGTGAAAAAACGATTTGAAAATCTAAACGAATTCAAAATCATTTTTTGGGATTCCGATGTTTCGGCAATCGATATTGACCGATACAAATCCTATATAATCGAGCGAATTCTTGAGTTGGGTGATGTCCAGGAAGTCAAATGGCTGTTGGATCATTTTTCCAAAGAAACAATAAAAGAAGCTCTTTATTCATGCAGGGACATTTCAGAAAGAAGCTCTCATTTTTGGAAATTGTTGTTTGGAGGCGATGATGCATAGCGAAACGCTTGACGTCAATTCCAGAAATAATTTGCTGATCCTTAAAAACGGATCGCTGCTGATTGATTTTTATCTTGCTGGCGGCACGGCCGTTGCCCTCCACTTGGGGCATCGCATTTCCTATGATCTTGATTTTTTCAGCAACAAAAGCTTTGACGGATTGGCTCTGGGTCGGACACTTTCCGCTCTGGGTGATTACAAAAACAGATTTTTGGACGGCAACAATTTGATCGGCGGCTTTAACGGCACCAGCATAAGTTTTATTTTTTATCAACCTGAAATGATCGGGAAATTCCATCAATTCGAAGGCGTCAACATCTCGGCAATGGATGATCTAATTGGCATGAAGATCGAGGCGATCTCCAGCAGAGGCAAAAAGCGGGATTTTGTCGATCTCTTTTCCATGATGAAATTTAAGAACATATCCATTATTGACGCCATGTTTTTATATAAGGATAAATACAGGAAATTCAAGCCAAGCATCATCCACGCTCTGAAAAGCCTGACCTATTTTAATGATGCGGAAAACGATCCGCCGCTGGAAATGAAGACGCCAATTCAATGGCAAGAAGTTAAAAACTTTTTCGAAAGAGAACTCAGTAAAATGGACAATATTCTGAAAATAGTCGATCAAAACTCCGGCCCACTTAAAAATGATATAAAGGATGATCCCCAGGATTCCGGACTTGAAGCGTGAGCTCTCCTAACCCGTATTACAACAGCCTGCAGGTCTCAAACCAGGTCTGGCAGAACATTGATTACCTGAATGAAAAACAGCTAAAAATATTGACCGCTAAATTCAGGGATTTTTACAAAAAGGCACCGCGGCCCAGAATCGCCCGCATCCGAGGACGCTTCTTTCTCATGTTTTTGTTTTTGCGCTTTACCGGCGCCCGGATTTCCGAGGTGGCAGGCATCGATGACCAGGCCGACGTGGATTATCGAACCGGTGACGTGACCATGGCCGTGCTGAAACGTCACAATCCCCATAAGAAAAAGATGAGAAAGATGGTTCCCGTGCCCCTGCCGGCGGTAAAAAAACTGGCCCGTTACCTGGCACAGTATCCCGAAATGAAGGGCAAAGCATTTTCGATTGACCGTTCAAATTTTTTCGTAATATTTAAAAAGCTTGCCCTGGAGTGCGGGTTTCCCAAGACCCTCGCCCATCCGCACGTCCTGCGCCATACCCGGGCCATGGAATTGGTCCGGGCCGGCGTGCCCTTGACCATCGTGCAGCAGGTCCTGGGCCATGCCAACCTGAACACGACGGCAATCTACCTGCAGTTTTCCGGCCAGGAAGCCAAAGCGATCCTTAAGGACCGAGGGCTTATTTGATCCCCAATCTTAACGCAAGATTGCGTTTTTCAAGCACATTAATTTAATTCTTTTTTAAATGAATTCCGGGGGTTCAGGTCAACAAGCCTGGTCTTCCCATTCAAGCGGCTGACTCGACAAAAAATCAAAATATC
>CAZAPN010000242.1:0-1759 GCA_964487145.1 uncultured Planctomycetales bacterium
TTCATCGACGCCCTTTTCAAAGAGAAATTTTTTAATTTTTTCCTTGATGTGCCATTCGTTATCGTCGGCATTGGACACATTAACACCAAGCACACCTGCAACGGTTTTTACATATTCAAGTTTGCTTTCAACGGCCGGATCCAGCAATAAAAAGGTGTCTATTGCCGCCGCATCGCCGGTCGGCTGGACTGACAAATTCTGGATCAGTTTCCGGCACAGCGTTGTCTTCCCCGTGCCGACGTCTCCGATGACGATGTTAAGCCCCCGCTTTAACCGAATGGCAAGCTCCAGCATCTGCAGGCAGGTGTTGTGCTGAGGCGAGGCGAAAAGGAACTCCGGTTCCGGTGAATTGGAAAAAGGTTCCTTCTGAAATTCAAGAAGATTAAAATATTCCATGGACAGACATTACCTATTTTACGGTTTGCCTGGTTTCATCTTTTGACGGAAGCGCCTGGGATATTTTACTTTCATTGGAAGAAAGCTGCAGGATGTGCGGCGTGATAAATATCAAAACCTCTTCCATCGATTCGCTTTTGCTGTCCGCCTTGAACAGCCAGCCGAGCACCGGTATATTTTTTAGCAATGGCCATCCGGTATTCCCGTCGGCGCGGCGTTGTTTTGTCAAGCCTGAGATAACAATCGTTTCTCCATCCTGTACAATCAGCACCGTTTGGGTTTGTTTCTTGATAATATACGGGTTACCTTCTACGTTCCGCTGCGAATCGACCTCGTCTTTTTTAATTAAAATGTTCATCTTTAAATTTTTTCCGTCAATAACATGTGGCGTTATTTCAAGACGCAACACAACGTCTTCAAAACGAACGGTTCTTGTTTCACGACCGCTGGAATCCACTTCTCTGGTTACGTAGGGCACGCGTTCGCCATTTTCCGTATAGGCTTTCTGGTTATCAAGCGTTGTAATCGAAGGGCTCGACAGAATGTTCAGTTTGTTATCCTTTTGCAGAGCCTGCAATTGAAGTTCAAGAATATTTCCATTAATCGTTCCGAATAGAAGCGCCAGAGAACCTGACGCCACGTTGGTTAAATTTGCCGCCTGAAAATTCGATGCGAATCCGGCGCCTCCTATCCCCACTGGACCTTTGGCTGTCGGATTAATCGGTCCGGTTGAGGTTTCGCGAGACCCTCCGCTTAAGACGGTATAATCACCCCTGTTGTACATCCCACCCCACATGACTCCCAAATCCCGTGCGATATTTTTTGTGGTTTCCACAATATTGGCTTTTATCAAAACTTGCGTGGTCGGTTTGTCGATTTTTTCAATAACAGGAATCATCCGGGACAGATCTTCTGAGTTTGCGGAAATGATAATGGAATGGCTGTGCTCATCGAGCTTGACGGACCCGCGCGGTTTGCCGTCTTTATCCTTGGTCAGAAAGTCCTGAAGGGTTTTGACAAGTTTTTCGGGATCGGCATAATCGATCTTAATCACCACGGGGTTCATCAATGGCTCTACCCATTGAATATCACGCATCTGGACTTTTTGTTTGAGCTCCTGTTCCATGTCATCAATCGTCATGACACGGATAACATTTCCCTCCCAAACATAAGACAAACCGTGCGTCTTGAGCAAACCGGTGAATGCACGGTCCCAGGGAACTGAACGAAAATCAACGCTCACCTCTCCCTTTAAATCATTTTTAACCAGAAGATTGTAATCCACGGACTTGGCAAGAGCCCTTAAAACGGCCTTCAATTCGGCCTGACGCATGGTAAGATTGATGACTTTAGTCGGCAGAGT
>CAZAPN010000243.1:0-1728 GCA_964487145.1 uncultured Planctomycetales bacterium
GGACTTATTCATCTGGAAAGTCTTCCTCCAGGAGCGGAGGTTCGTCTGGATCAAAAATTGGTGCCGGATCGCACCCCATGTACTCTGAGTGAGTTAGTTCCCGGCCGATATTCCGTGACAGTGAGTTTGGAAAATTATCGGCATTGGTTTCGGCAGGTGACCGTTGAGCCCGGAAAAGCGGCTGTTTTCGATCGGATTCTTCTTATCCCCGAGCGTCTCCGGCGTTCTGTTTTGAGAGAGCAATCATTTGAGACAATTATCAATATTCCGGGCACCCGATTTTTACTTCTGAAAGCGGGACAGAGCGCCGGGGGATTGACGGTCTATGACTGGAAAAACAACAGTTTTAAAAAACTGATTTTTCAAGGGGCTCCTTATGCGGGGGAAACTACGGAGAAAATTTTTACGGTCAAAGAGAGCCCCCACGTGCTTGTCCTGACTCAAGCAAAAGAGGCCATCCGCTACTTATGGTGCGATCTCCGGGAGGAGCATGTTGTCATTTCAGAGGTGACAGAGCTTTTCCGTGATACGATTCCCGATGAAATTAAATGGGAGGGGACTTATCCCAGATTTTTGGTCGCGTTTCATAAGGGACAACTGGATCGTTTGGATCTTGACGAGTCGAAGGTCGATCGAAACTTTGCCGAACGTATCAAAGGTTTCGGAATCTATAAGGGGAAAGTCTATATTCTCAGGGACGATTCCCTGATACGGATTCCCCTGGATACGAATGGCTCTGACGCGGACATTGTGGAACGAGGAAGATTTCTTTCCGGAATTTTTGAAAGGGATGATACCTTTCGAATGGACTTTTTGAGAACCGACAAAGTTTTTTTTATTGGAAAGAAGCAAACCCTTTTTGCCAATCGACTTCCGTATCATTTTGTCGAAGAAGGGTTTGTGGATTATTTGCCTGACGATGATTTTAAAATGGCGCTGATTTGGACGTCCAAGGAAATCGGACTTCTCAATTTTGAAAAACGGGTGCTGGCCGGGGCGCTGTTTGAAAGGGGCGCCGAGGTGGACTGGTTCTTCCATCAAGGCACAGATATCCGTCAGGTTTTTTTTGCGCATGATACCTCTCATGTGATCTTCAGTGACGGGGAAACCGTGTTTTTGTCTGAGATTGACGGTAAAGGGAAAAGGCCAGTCAAGATTACCGAGATTTTGAGAGGGAGCCGTCTGTTCTACTCTGAAAAAAAAGGGAGCCTATATTACCTGGATCCTGAAACCCGACACTTTATGCTCTTGGAGATTTTACCGGAAGAAAAATATCTCGAACGGATGTTTCAGGAAATTGAAAAAACTAGGAGACGTCAAAAGGCATGAAGTTTTTTTATTCCAATCAGAACCTAAGCGGGTCCGATAAAATTCTTCAGCGGGTTTTCGAGATCATTCCAGGCACCGTGAGCTGGGCTTTAGTTGTCGGACTTTTTCTGTTTGCGTTCTGGCAGCCGGTGATGGTTTCTATCATTATAATTGTTTTTATGCTTTCGTGGGTTATGCGGCTTTTTTACTACCTGATTTTTTTAGGACTTTCGTACGCCCGAATTCGCTATGAGAAAGGTACGGACTGGATTTCGAGAGTTCGGGGTCTTGACCGCTTTGAGGATTATGCTGAACAGGTGGGCCGGGAACAACCGACCGGGAGTGTCGGAGCTTGGCTCTCTGCTTGGTCCCTCCGTAAGGATCTTGAGGGAATCAAGCGCCGGAACGCTTTTCCTCCGC
>CAZAPN010000244.1:0-1727 GCA_964487145.1 uncultured Planctomycetales bacterium
GGCAATATTGAGCTCTTCTAAAAGCATTTGCAACCGGCGGCGGCGTTCCCTGGGACCGATATCGAGCGTCTCCAAAACCGCCATGATATTTTCTTCAACAGATAACTTTCGAAAGATGGATGGTTCCTGTGCCAGATATCCCATTCCCAAACGGCAACGCTCATGAATCGATTTGGCCGTAATATCCTCCTGGTCAAAAATAATCTGACCGCCATCCGGTTTGATGATCCCCACCGCCATATAGAAGGTCGTGGTTTTCCCGGCCCCATTCGGCCCCAATAAACCGACGATCTCAGAACGTTTGATGGAAATACTTAAACCATCGACGACCTTGCGATTCCCGTAAATTTTTGTGAGATTTCTGGCTTCCAGGAGATACATAATAATTATCTAAAGGTTACTGGCCGAATATCGAATTTTTTTGACCCTTTTCCATAAAAAGAATGAGCTTCGGACGTCCTGTTAACATGAGCTTCTGCTCTTCGGCCTTATAAATCGCTTCGTCCGAATAACTGGTGTTTTCCCCTTGCGTGATCGCCACATTACCAGAACAGATCATTTGCTTGACTTTTTTCGATTGACTATCAAAGGTCACAACAATTTTATCGGCCATCAACTTTTTATCGCTCTCATTGGCGATCACATTATCATGAAAAACAGCCGTCTGTTTGCCATAATCGACCTCTAAAGGGCCGTCGCAGGTGATCGTAATAATTTTTCCGGGTTGATCATCCGCCTTTGTTTCGATATTCACCGTGACATTTTCCTTCATGGTCGCGGTATTCAAACCAGGCTTCGCCTCGGCACCTGTTCCTGTGGCGGTCATTCCTTCTTTGGTCAAAACAACTTTATCATTGGTTGTGACCAAATCTTCTTTTTTCCGCCAATCCAAAGAATCCGTAACTAATTTGGCCCCCTCTTCGGTGGTAATCACAACATCTTTCTCCAGGTGGACATTCCCTGATGCCTTGTCGAGCGTGCCATGTTTCGCGGTCAAGTTCATCTTGTCTTTTCCGTAAGCATTCGCCACGATATTTGTCAATTTGACATTGGTTCCTATGACATCAGCGGTTTCCCCTTTGAGGTCCCAACTCTTGGCTCCCCCATCACCGTAGCCGGCGAGATCAAACCCCTGGAATTGCTGGGGGGATTCTTCCGTACAAAAAGCCATGCTACTGGTCAAAATGAAGAAGCTCATTATAATGATTCTTTTTTTCATGTGGTATATTTTTTTAGAATTTCTTTCCATTTACTTTGAGATTTAAGGATCAATTCGACAACTTCGCGAACAGCGCCGCGCCCTCCGTCTTTAAGAGTCACGTAATCCGCCTCTTTCTTGACTTCGAGCGGGGCTGTTTTGACAGTGACCGCGAAACCGACCCTTTTAAGGATAGGGACATCCGGCAGGTCATCGCCGATAAAACAAACCTGATCATCGGTCACGTTAAAATTTTGCACCATCTGTTCATACGCATGGATTTTCGGGAAGGCATCCTTAAAAACCCGGTCCACATGCAAATCCTGGGCACGGATATCAACGACCTTTGACCCCTTGGCCGTAATAATGGCGGTTTTAAAGTCAGCCGCTTTCAGCATGACCATGCCAAACCCATCCTGGACATCAAAAAATTTCAATTCTTTGCCGTCGCTGTCAAAGATGATCCGGCCATCGGTCAAAACGCCGTCAACATCCAAAGCGATAACTTTGATTTTTTTAATTTTATATT
>CAZAPN010000245.1:0-1711 GCA_964487145.1 uncultured Planctomycetales bacterium
TGAAAAGCAAAAGTGTAAAGAAAGTGATGATCATCATGGAAAGAAGTTTCATGGCTAGGATATCGCCAAAATCCTGCACGCTTTGAAAATAGGTCAGAACACGGTAAACGATTAAAAACGTGCCTACCCAGAAAATCAGGCCGATAAAGGAAAACAGATAAAGCCTTGTCCGATTGTTGCTTTTACTGTCCGGCCTTAATCCGTTTCGGGCGGAAAGCAGGCGCGGCATTAATAATGTCGTCATTGTATTTTTCATGCGTCAATCTGCCATCCTTAAAGACAGGCCTCTCGATCCAATGAGCATAGCTGTGTCTCTCTCATGTGATTAGGAAAATTTAATATCTCATCATCGACGATCATGCACCTGATCATGCTCACACTTCCTTTTTCTCCCCTATATTTGAGGTAGATTTTTCCGTGCGGATTTCAAAGAATAAAGTTTCCTAACGTGACAATAATATGTCAACCCTTTTTGAAAGTAAACCTAAAAAAGGCACTCAAGAATATTTGGGAGAATGACAGCTTGTGCGGTCTCATCTTCTTTGATTGACACAACTGATGTTAAATTATATAAAATTGCCGTCATTAAGTTTCAAATCAGGGAAATGGAGTCGTTGTTATGAACATTATTCATCGTTTTTTTGTTTTTCTTCTCATCGGTCTTTCTCTGTTCGGCTGTGAAGACAAAATGGTCGGCGTCGAAGGTAAAATAGTGGACGGCATCGGAAAGCCATTGTCAGACGTAACCGTTATTTTTACACCAGCGCAACGTCTTGGCGGGTATGAACATTTCGAAACCAAAACCGGCGCGGATGGCGGTTTTCACTTAACGGGGATTTCTCCCTCTTCCGAATACATCCTCATACCCCTTTCCGTCCGATGGAACACAAAAATAACTCGAAAAATAAAAACACTGGAGGCTGGACAAAATCTCAAATTGGGTGCGCCAATTAAAATACGTTTTATACAAATGAAAGACGGCAGTGTGATAGATACCAAGACGGGTCTGCAATGGCTTATCTATAACGTCGCGGATATGACGGCTGCAAATATCCAGGATACCGTGAAAAACCTGAAAGAAAGAGGTTTTGCCGACTGGCGTCTGCCATCGCGATCAGAACTGGCCGCCCTTCAAGAAAACCCCGCGTCGAAAAACAAAAAATGTTGTGCATGGGTTGCCGAACCTAACTCTGAAGTTGTTGAATGGACCCTCTATAACGAAGAAAATAATGAATTATGGACATCCGGAAAAGAATTACCGGAAAACAGAATCGTTGTCGTGAGGAATGCAGCACTATCATCGGCGGTCGCCCCTGTCACACCGGCCCCGATACCTTAAAAATGGTCTGGACCGGCAAACGACATTCGAATTCTTTATTTTCTTATTCAGGGTTGACTAATTCCTGCCAATCTTGTATCTAAGATCCCAATTAACAATGGGAGAAAAATATGCCTGACTACTGGGTTAAGATTAGCGAAACAGAGGATGAGGAGATTAATCGTCATCATTACCTGATTACAGCAGAAAACGAAAACGAGGCAAAAAAATCCGCCCTGCTGTTTATGGCACACTTCATTGACGATGATGAAAATCCGGAAAGAATCGATGATGGTTTTACATTCTACAATAAGGCCGTGATTGTAAAGCTCGATTCCATCAAAGAAACAACGAAGGAAAAATTCAAGGAATTCCTGCTGAAGCTCCACACGA
>CAZAPN010000246.1:0-1709 GCA_964487145.1 uncultured Planctomycetales bacterium
TCCAAATGGCAAGACAAACCCTTATCCCAATTTACACAATTTATTTGACATTACCCATCCCCGCCACATTCATTCTTTAATCGAATGCCATAATAAAACAACCTGATCTCGACAGTATTCCGTCAACAGGGCATAAACATCTTTCCCCGAATCACTAACGATTCCCTTTCTCACTTCTGCAGGGAAAATTTGTTTTCCAAAAACAATCTTAATGTCATGAGATCGGGGGAATTTCTGAGTTCTCGGCCAGGCTTCATGCGTTCCCCAAATCGCGACAGGAACAACCGGAACATTCAATTCCTGACTCAAAATCCCAATACCTTTTTTAAAAACCTTCACCTCACCATCAATCGAACGCTGTCCTTCCGGGAAAATGCATAAAATTTTATTGCGTTGCAAGACAAAGCTTGATGCCTGGAGGGCTTTAATCAACTCGACTGTCGGATCGATCGGGATCACCCGCGCAAAGCGATTCGCCCATCGGACCCAAGGACTATGAAAAATATCTTTGAGTCCGACAAAATATGTTTGCCTGGTCAGCGGACGTGGCAAAGAGGCAAAAACCACAAAGGCATCCAGATAACTACTGTGATTACAACAAAGGATATACGGGCCCTGCCGAGGAAGATTCTCCTGGCCGAAAACCTTAAGCTGACAGGTTCCGCTCAAAAGAAAATAAACAAAACTTTTCAATCCCTGACCGAAGGCACGATTAAAAAAACCTGGCCTTAAATTAATCCCCTTAAAATCTCCATTAAAATAATTTCTACCGACAATTTCCTTCCAAGACTGACCTAAGAAATTTTTTCCAGCATCAAAATCCTTTTTAGCCAATAATTCTTCAATTTGAACGATCAAATCTTGCACCGTCGCGACCTTGGCCAAGGCCTCATCTGGAAAACGGATCTGAAATAACTTTTCTAAGCCGGCAACAAGTTCGACGCGGGAAAGAGAATCAATCCCCAAATCCAATTCGAAATGATCATTCGCATGAAAGGCCTGTTCCCAGGCAAGCTCCTTTTTTAAAAACCCAACCAACCGCTGTCCCACGGTTGTCTCTAAAATATGGTCGGCCTCTTCGCTCAGTGTCCCTGGCTTTCCGCGGGTTTTCGCTAATTCCCGCTCATAAATCTGGGGCAGTTGATAACGTTTAATTTTCCCTAGACGCGTTCTCGGCAGTTCTTCTTTCGAAAGGACAAATCCAAAAATGCGTTTATACGTCGGCAACTCCCTGGACACATTCTCAATATCCCATTTGATCCTTTCATAAACATTCACCCGGCCTTCTTCTTTAAACGCATCAAAGCGGGGAACAATGACCGCTTTTAAATTTTCCCCTTTTTGCTCCAAAAGAAAGACGCCAATTTCTTGGATAAACTTCGAAACCCCATATAATTTTTCTATCTCATCCGGATAAATATTTTTCCCGGACTTTAAAACAATGACTTCTTTCTTCCGTCCTTCAATGTACAGATATCCCTCCTTATCACAATATCCTAAATCCCCCGAATGAAACCATCCGTCTTTTAACACCACTTGCGTTTCCTGGAGTTTATGGAAATATCCTTTCATCACATTCGGGCCTTGGATCAAAATCTCCCCAGACTTTTCATTTTCCTTTCGATCAATCTTGATTTTGACTCGATCAATCGGGATCCCCACAGACCCGATTTTAACCTTCCCCGGCGGATTCAAGGTCACAATCGGGG
>CAZAPN010000247.1:0-1665 GCA_964487145.1 uncultured Planctomycetales bacterium
CCAATATTCCCGCGGTCTGGTCTTGACAAGGGGCGGAAGTCCCGATGTTTCTCCGTCTGTTTCCATGGTTCAAATCCTCATGTTTTGCCCTGTTGGGCGCTAAGTGTACGATATTGCCTGCTGGCAACGCTACCAATATATACTTGGTCAGAATATCTTAAAAATAAAATTTTGATTTTATTTTATCTATTTTTCCTGCTATATTATAGTAACCTTAATTATTTATATAAAATATTATGGAAAAAAAGAAAAAAACCGACCCGGGAGTGAAAGTCCCGAAACTCAAATGGCAGAACAAGCACAAGAAAACTAAATAATAGTTTTCTTTTGTTCGGGGATCGTCTAATAGGTCGGCGTCATCGCGCCGGCAGGTTGGAAGCGAGCCAGTCCCGACGTTCAGTCGGGACGCAGCGAGCGTCGACAAATGCGACTTAGCATTTGTCGCCAACCCTGGATAGGGGCTTAGCCCCGCTAATAACGTGGTAGAACGATTTGGGTTTTAGAAAGTTTGAATTCACAATATTCGGGGATCGTCTAATGGTAGGACTCCAGGTTTTGGTCCTGGCTATCTAGGTTCGAATCCTGGTCCCCGAGTTCGTTAAAAACAACCTCCGTAAAGAGGTTGTTTTTATATAATCAAAATGATAAAATATAGCTGAATTTAATTAACGTTTAATTTGACGTATTAAAGAAATATGGAAAAATTTTCTCCAGCCCGGAATCGGCAAGAAAAGGCAAAATCAGAAAAACCATCGAAGACGGATTTTTTTGAACGGAAAATCGATGAAGTACCTTTAAAGATCCACGAGATGATGAACGAGCAATTCGATTCCATCAATGAAACGGAAAATAATATTTGGGAGAATTATTTGGCAAAACGCATCGATCTGACCATAAATGATTTCCTTAGATTGGACGATGAGCAAGTCAGGCTGAATATTCTCGGATTGATGCTGGAAAAAAGAAGGAACAAGGACGTCGAGCTATTTCTTTCCGCATTATTATCGGAGGCCGGAGCTCAATTCAAAAAATCGGAAGGAATCGTCGTCGCTTCAAAATCGGCGGCACGAAAAGAGTTTTTTAATAAGATACTGGATTCGGACTTTACGGTTAAGCGTTATCCGACGCTGGAAACAAATCCCGCTTACTATACCGATTTATCAACGATTACCAAGAGCAAAGCAATATCCAAAATATTGGCGTTTTTTTCTGAAGATCAAGATAGATTGCCTGGCCAAACCATTGTCGCCTCGGAAACAACTTTAAGCGCTAATGGGATATTGCTCGGGCCTTTCGAAGCTGATCGGGATAATTTTGATGAAATCATGAAGGCTAAAGCGGCTCGCCAGCTTCAATCATTATTGGGCAAGCCACAGACCATCCATTCCAGCCTAGCGGTTTTCGATTCCGAATCCGGCAAATTCAGGCTTAGCAATGATAAAACAAATATCAGGTTTAAAGAAGCCTCCCGGGAATCCGATGAATTAATTCGTGAATATGTAAATCTGCCGACCGATACAGGCGGACCGATAGGCAAGGCAGGGGGTTATGGCCTGCAGGATCCGCAAATTTTGAAATTAGTTGAGGAAATCAACGGCGATCCATATACGGTTATCGGATTTCCTCTTGAACAATTAGCGGAGATGCTGAAGCAGCTCAATATCA
>CAZAPN010000248.1:0-1655 GCA_964487145.1 uncultured Planctomycetales bacterium
ACACTTGCAAACGATTTTATCGCGGTGGATGCGAACGGTCAAAACGCGGGATATGTCCGCCAGAAAATGTTGAAGATTATCGAAGAGGTCGTGGTTTACGCCAATGATTCCCGAAAGGAGGAAAAGTTCAGGATCAAGGCGAATAAATGGTTGGATTTTTCAGCTTCATACATTTTCACCACACCCTTGGGAGAGGAATTGGGTCGGGTTACCCGCAAGGGATGGGCTTCGATTTGGAAAGCCCGCTATGAAATCTATGATCGCAATTTGCAACAGCAGTTTCTTATTCAGGAAGATAACCCTTGGGTGAAAGTTTTTGACGCCTTGATTGGGGAAATCCCGCTGCTCAATTTTTTCACCGGCTATTTGTTCAACCCCTCCTATAGCGTCAAGAAAATGGATGGATCTGAGATTGTTCGGCTTAAGAAAATCAATTCGCTCCTTGGTCGCAGATTTTCGGTGGAAAAATTATCGGAGATTGACGAAAATAAAGAAGATGCCGTCCTCTTGGGCTTGATGATGATGATTCTGATGGAGCGTAGAAGAGGATAAATCATTATCTTTGTTCCTCGATAAAATATAACGATTCAATGAAAGAGATCATTTTACGCATTATTTTTGAAGCGATCGATGAAACCAACGAAACACTTGGGAGCGACCAGAAAATTGAGAAACGTTTGGATACCCGATTGTGTGGAGCCGGAGTACATTTGGATTCCATCGTGTTCATCGGCCTGATAGAACTCGTAGAACGAAAAATCGAGGAATTTTATCAACGCGAGGTAATACTGGCGGTTGATCCCATCATGCAAATGTCGAATAATCCGTTTGCAACCATCGAAAGTTTTGCCGGGTTTGTAGAATCAATCGTGGATAGGAAGAATTAAAAACAATAACGACTTAAGTTTATTAAAGCATGAATGCCAAAATCGGACATATTTCTTACCACTTGCCTCGGAAAAAATTGACGAATACCGAACTGGGAGAGCTCTTTCCTGCTTGGAATATGCCAGCCTTGGAAAAAAAGACTGGAGTCGTTTGTCGTCATATTGCCGACGATGACGAAACTGCGTTGGATTTATCCGTGGCTGCCTGCAAAAAGTTTTTCACCGAAACGGCAATGGATCCATCCGAGATAGGAGGTATCCTCTATTGCACCCAATCGCCCGATTTTATCATGCCTCCCAATGCCTTGTTGCTGCACCGTCATTTCGATTTCAGGAACGACATTCCCGCATTCGATATCAATCTGGCTTGCTCAGGGTATGTTTACGCCCTATCGATCGCCAAATCGATGGTGGTGGCTGGTGTGGTGACCAACATGCTGGTGGTGACTGCCGACACCTATTCCAAACATATCAACCCCCGCGACCGATCCACACGAACGCTTTTCGGCGATGCCGCCTCGGTTACCCTGGTGGAGGCCTGCGAAGACCAGTGTGGGATCTTGACCCAGTCATTGGCTTCCGACGGGAAGTTTTACAAAAAGTTTTATATCCCGGCAGGGGGACATCGTAATCCGAAGTGCGAATCGACAGCTTTCGACGACATTGATGCTTATGGAAATGTGAGAAATGAGGAGCAGATTCACATGGATGGCCTTGGAATCTGGAATTTCATTCGCTCTAAAGTTCCGGATCATATTCAGGATTTTC
>CAZAPN010000249.1:0-1640 GCA_964487145.1 uncultured Planctomycetales bacterium
TGGATTTAGATCGGTTTAAAAAAATTAATGATAAATACGGGCATCTGTTTGGAGATGATGTCTTACGGTATGTCGGCAGCAGCCTTCGGCTGTCTTTTCAGGGTATTCCGTGCAGAATTTTTCGTTATGGAGGCGATGAGTTTATTATTGTCTTTCCCCACAAGGTCACACGAGAGGCTCGTCAGCTGGTTCAGATCTTGAAACATACGTTAGCGCATCGTCCGATCTTATTTCGAAATAAATTATTCAAAATCTCAGCCAGTTATGGAATCGCTACTTATCCTGCTGATGCGAAAACGGTGGAAGATGTCTTGAAAAAAGCTGATATGGCGCTGTATTTTTCGAAACATCAGGGGCGGAATTGTGTTATTGCGGCTGGGGAGGTCCATGGCCGGCGTATCCTTAATAAGGTTATTATTTCTGTTTGTTTTATTTTGGGTGTAGCGTTGTCCTGGATCAATCAAGAGCCGGTTATACGCTTTGCAAGAAAATCTGTTTGGGAGATCAATCATTTTGCTGAAACTGTCCGGCAAAAGAATTCTGATAAGGTTGTTTTAAAAGACGGGATGGTTATTTACGGTGAGATTGTTAATGAAACTAATCACGCGCTAACAATTTCCTATCGGGCGAATAATGAAATCGTTCATTTATTTTTGGAAAAAGCAAAGATCCGCGAAAAGACCTATGGAAGAAAAACAAGCTCGCGAGAGCGCTTTGAGGAATATTTGAAGCGGAATCCAAATCCTCATTTTTAAGAAGATTGGTTAGAAGATGTTTTGTGGATTGCGGCAGGACTCTTTTTAAAAAGCAGTTTATAGCGAAAGGGCAAATATGCATTGTATAAGAAGGGTTATGTATACTGGTTTTTGTATTGTGCTGGCCATCGGGCTGGTGAATGTCTCTGTGTCCGCTTCGGATCAAGATGTCCCGAAAAATATTATTATGGTTGTTGGTGATGGGGTAGGGGTCAGCCATATTACAGCTGCAAGAATTGTGAAGGGGTCATTAAATCTTGAAGAGTTTACCGCGGTTGGCCTGTTGACAACTTTCGCAACAGATCAATTAATAAATTCATCTCCAGGCGCGACAACGGCAATGGCGACCGGAATTAACACTAAAAGAGAATATATCGGTATGGATCCCGACGGGCAGCCGCTGAAAAGTGTTTTAGAATATGCGCAGGAATTCAGAAAAGGAACAGGGCTGGTTGTTACATCAAATATTACGGATTCTACGCCGGCATGTTTTGTGGCGCATATGACATCCCGATTGGATCAGTCCAGGGTCGCTGAGGCCATTGTTGAAAAAGGGGTTGACGTTGTGATGGGTGGCGGCCGGGGTTTTTTTGTTCCGCACAATCAGGGTGAGAGTTTTCGTAAAGATGGAAAAGATTTGCTGGCAGAGCTGGTTAAAACACATTTGATCGTGCGGACCCAGCGTGAATTTGAGAAAATGGGGATGCCGTCGCGTGTTGTGGCATTATTAGACAGGGGGAATCTTCCTTCTGCCGATTCTCGGCAGATATCGTTGTCTGAGATGACCAGGAAGGCTATTGAAATTCTTTCCGGCTATGAAAACGGTTTTTTCTTAATGGTTGAGGGGAGCCAGGTGGACTGGGCCGCTCATCGTGGCGATGGAGA
>CAZAPN010000250.1:0-1364 GCA_964487145.1 uncultured Planctomycetales bacterium
GTCTTGATATAAAGGAAACGCCACGTGAACATTCATTTTGCGAAGAGGTTTTAAAACATAAAGAGATATGCATCCTCCCCGATACGCAGAAAGAACCTAATTTCGCCCATAACCCTTATATTGTGACTCCGCCGTATGTGCGTTTTTTTGCAGGCGTTCCGCTACAAACATACGATGGATTTCGCATTGGATGTTTGCAAATTTTGGATACTAAACCGCGTACAATGACCGAAAGGGACCAGAAAAATTTGATCACCCTGGGCCGACAAGTCATGACACGGTTAGACGTTAGTTATCGTTTTTATGACTTGCGCAAAGCGCGGGCATTTTATCAATCCTTGGTAGATAATTTACCGAACATTATTTGTATTCTGCGCAAAGATACGAATGGCTGTTTTACATTTGCCAATAAGAATTTTTGTCAGTTAATGGGAAAGCAATCCTATGAAATTATTGGTAAAACGGATTTCGATTTTTATCCGCCCGAGCTAGCTCAAAAATATAGAGACGATGATGAACGAGTGATTCGACAAAAGGAAACAATCGAAGGGACTGAAATCAATAAAGATGCTCAAAATAACCAACGCTATGTTCGAGTCGTAAAAGTCCCCCTGTTCGAGCCCGATAATCCTTACGAAATTATCGGCATCCAAACTATTTTTTGGGATGAGACCTCACGGATTGAGGGGGAACAAAAATTAAGGAGTCGAGAAAACTTGCTTCAGTGCTTATTAGATATGAGTGCCGATGCTATTTATTTTAAGGATAAGGATTCCCGTTTTATTCGTGTGAGCAAATCCATGCTCCATTACTTTGGTCTCACAAAACAAGAGGAAATTGTGGGGAAAAAGGATTCTGATTTCTTCGAGGCCAAACGCGCCGAAAAAGCCCTTGCAGATGAAAAAAAGATTCTGGAGTTAGACATTGCCATCACCAGCAAAGTGGAGGAAGAAATCTGGAGAGACGGCCACAAAACATACGCGCTCACAAATAAGGCTCCCTTAAAAGATGTGCACGGGAATATCATCGGGACATTCGGTATTAGCAAAAATATTACAAAATTGATTAATACAGAAACAGCTCTCAAGCTGGCTAGGGATAAGGCACTCGATGCCATGCGGCTCAAGGCCGAGTTCCTTGCCAATATGAGCCACGAGATCCGCACCCCGATGAATGCTATTATTGGGATGGCAGAGCAACTGGGGACCACTATGCTCAACCCCCAACAAAAGGAATTTCTTTCGTATATCAACGGCAGTGCTAATTCCTTGCTTGCGATTATCAATGATGTGCTCGATTTCTCAAAAATTGAGGCCGGTAAATTAACCATGAATCTCATTGATTTTAATTTGCACCAAGTGATT
>CAZAPN010000250.1:1374-1634 GCA_964487145.1 uncultured Planctomycetales bacterium
GAAGATGATGTCCCGGATTGGGGACGCAGTGCCCCCGAACGCATCCAACAAATTCTAACAAACTTGATCGGGAATGCTATCAAGTTCACCGATAAGGGGGAGGTACTCTTGCATGTTTCCGTCCAAAAAAAGATTAAAGATGGTTGCATGGTTGAGTTTTCTGTAAAAGATTCAGGCATTGGGATTGCCGAGAATGTCATCCCCAAACTCTTTACTGCCTTCTCTCAGGCCGATGGACGCACGACACGCAAATACGGGGG
>CAZAPN010000251.1:0-1624 GCA_964487145.1 uncultured Planctomycetales bacterium
AAAAAAGGTGAGTATGTTCACGTTGAAGATAATATAGCCACCTGTGAGAAGATCCTCAATGGCTATTATGATAAAGCTCGCCCTGAGGCATTTTATATGATCGGGAAAGAACCCAAAGTGAATTAAGGCCAATAAACAATATGGCAAAACAGACAGATCGTTTGTTGTCAGAAATATTATTGAAAGAAAAGCTTCTCACCCAGGAACAAATCGGGAAAGCGTCCTTTGCGATCCAGAATAACGGTGAGACGTTGCAATCCTATCTTTTATCCCAGGGCTTGCTGACAGAAAAACAAGTCTTGAAGGCCTTGGCTGCGCATTTGAACCTGTCTTTTGTCGAATTAAAGAAAACAGGGATTGATAAAAATGTTTTGGAAAAAGTTCCGGTTAAATTTGCTGTTTATTATAAATTTATGCCGATTCGGTTTGATGGAACATCCCTTGTTGTCGCTGTGTCGAACCCTTTGGATGTAAAGCTTCAGGACGAAATTCGTGTGCATTTGGGGATTAAGACCCAAATGATATTGGCGACCGAGAGCGATATCTTGGAAACAATCAAGACGTATTATGGTCTTGCCGCCGATACCATTGATCGGATCATGACCAAAGAGCCCGAACGGAAAACAGCTTTTGAATCTCTCTCGGAATCCGTCGAGGATTTGGATCAGAAGTTTGAAGATGCCTCGATCACGAAGCTGGTGAATCAAATTATTCTGGAGGCTTACAAAAAACGCGCAACCGATATTCATATCGAACCTTATCGGGACAAGGTCCGATTCCGTTACCGCATCGATGGGGTCCTGACCGATGCTAATTTGCCCCTTGAGATTAAGCATTTCATTCAGCCGATAATTTCCCGCATTAAGATCATGTCGAATTTAAGTATTGTTGAAAAAAGGATCCCTCAAGACGGAAGCGCGGTCGTCAAAACCAGCGAACAAACTTTAGATTTGCGTGTTTCGACAATCCCGACACCCCGGGGAGAAAGTATTGTCATCCGAATTTTACCGACGAAGGTCATGCTGTTTAGCCTTGAAAAACTGGGATTAAGTTCGGGGGATGTTAAGATCTTTCGTGATTTAATCAAAAGACCCCATGGCATTGTTTTTGTAACCGGACCGACGGGAAGCGGAAAAACAACCACCCTTTATGCGGCCTTGAATGAAATCAATTCATCGGTCAGAAAAATCATTACGATCGAAGACCCGATTGAATATGAAATGGAAGGGATTACCCAGATCCAGGTGAACCCCAAAGTGGATTTGACTTTTTCCAAAGGTTTGCGGAGCGTTTTACGTCATGACCCCGATATTATCATGGTGGGAGAGGTCCGGGACTTAGAAACAGCGGAAATTGCGATTCGCACGGCTTTGACAGGACATCTCGTTTTTTCAACTTTGCACACCAATGATGCGGCCAGTTCCCCGATTCGTTTAGTTGAAATGGGGTTAGAGCCTTTCCTTGTGGCTTCTTCCGTCGAGGCTTTTGTTGCTCAACGACTCGTCAGGATTATCTGCCCGAAATGCAAGGAAGAAGATAAAGAGGTCTTGCCTGAAATCCGGGAAGAAATTTCCCTTGCGCTTAATCTTTCGGATGTTGAAAAAATAAAGATTTTTAAAGGACG
>CAZAPN010000252.1:0-1620 GCA_964487145.1 uncultured Planctomycetales bacterium
AGAACTTTGTAGTTTGCGTTTTTGTCCGACGAGGTGATCCTGATTTTGTTCTCTGTAAATGCATACATTGGAAAATTTTCGTATTCAATAGTCAAGGTTGTGTTGCCGATTTTTTCTTTTACAATGGTTCCCGGAGCTTCTCCAGCAAGCAAATCTGATTTCGGGTTTTGTGCAAATCCATTTCCAGTCATCAAAAGAGTTAAAAACAAGAGAACTGGAAAACTCTGACTTTTCCGATAGTTGACCCATTCTTGGATTGATTTCATTATTGCATTCTGTGTTTTTTTCATAGTTGTATTTTTTATTGATTAAACATACCGCAAAGCTATTTTATCGTGGCGTTTAATCATAACGTTTTCCGACAAACCTGTAAAAACGGCTACTGAACTTGTCGTATTGCCGACCAAAATTAGGAATAAAAAAGGAGTTTCATCGAAACTCCTTTTTTATTTATCAAGCATACCGTGTACCCTGTACTGTACCTTGCACCTTTTACCGTGTACCCTTCACCGCGCAAAGCGCACTACTTCGCTTTCGCCCGTGCATCTTGTATCAACTTATCGCCATCGGCTTTCGCTTTGTTGATCAGGGTATTGGATTTGTCTTCGGCTTCCTTGTTCAGTTTTGCCGCTTTGTCTTTGGCTTCCTGATTGAGTTTTTTTGCCGTTTTTTCGGCTGCAAGTTTTGTGATTGGGTTTTTGGCTTCTGCGATCAGTTTTTTGCCTTGGGCATCCGCTTCGGCGATCAGCTTGTCGCCCGCTTTTTTGGCTTCCGCTTTAATGCTGTTTGCCTGTTTCTGGGCTTCCGCAATCAGGGCGTCGGCTTTCTTCTGGGCATCGTCGAGGGCTTTGTTCACCTCTTCTTTTACGGTGGCGACCACTTCCTCTTTTTTCTTGTTGATTTCGTCCTTAATGGCTCCTTTTACGTCGGCTACCGCGTTGCTGGCGGCATCACGAAGTCCGGTCTTGATGATTGGTTTGGTGAAGGTGCCGCCAATCTTGATGTCGAATTTCAACATTTCCGACGGGTTTACCTTCACTCCGGCTTGAGCGATTTTTCCGGTTACGCTGTTCACAAAATCATTGGCGACGTTGCCAAACACTTTACGGGGAACCTGCATTTTCATCGTGTAGTCGATGGTTTGATCGAGACCGGTGGTGCCGCTTACGGTCGCCTTGCCTTGATCCAGTTTGATGTCGAAAGGTTCGGTGGTGACTTTCCCGTCGGCAATTTTGAAACGGAGGGCGATATTGTTCAAATTCACCTTTTTAAATGCCGCAATCTTCGAGATTTCAGCCACTTGGTTTAATAGGTTCGATCCCACGATGGAAACGGCAGCGGTTTTCAACGATCCTTTGGCGTTGACGGTTTTCCAAACCGGCGTCATGGTCTTGTCCAGCGCGCTGTTATAGTCGAATGTAGTGGAGAACTTGCCTGTGGCATTTTTGGCAATCGGAGCCACTTTCTTCATGATCTCAAACGCTTTCCAGGTCTTGTTGATGTCCAGATTGGTCAGCACGAACGAGAATGCGGCGTCGGGTTGCACCGATTTGCTCGAATAGGAGCCGTTCATTTTGATTTGTCCGTCCAGAACGTTCATCATCACGTTATTCATCATCA
>CAZAPN010000253.1:0-1609 GCA_964487145.1 uncultured Planctomycetales bacterium
ATAAATCATTTTAATATATTGGGTTAAGGTTATTTTACTTGACAAGAGAATGGTATTTTTGTACCATATGTTCAAACTTTGAACGTTGTCTACGTTCACAAATTGAACAATTAAGGTTTTTATGCTAGACGAAAAAGAATTTGAATTAGTTAATATTGTTGGGGCTGAGATCGCTTCCAATCAGCGTGATTTATCCCGCCATATCAATCTTTCGTTGGGGCAGACGAATATGCTTATCCGTCGGCTTATTACAAAAGGATATATTCGTATCAGCCAGCTTGATAATCGAAAAGTTCAATATATCCTGACCCCTAAAGGCTTTTCGGAAAAGATGCAGAAATCGATCAAATACACGATGAAAACGATTAATTCCATTGGGCTCATCAAGGAAGCCGTCAAAACTCTTTTAAAGGATATGTACAAAAAAGGTGAGCGGAAATTTCTTGTCCTCGGGGGATCTGATCTCGCGTCTTTGGTGGAGATCGCCGTCAAAGAGCTGGACCTCAAAGACCTTTTTGTTGAACGTATAAAAGACTTACCCGGCAAAGAATTTGACGGCGTTGTTCTTGTCTGCCAAGAGGATGTTTTTGATAAGATCCCGGCAGGGAAAAAGATCGATTTGCTTCATGAGCTGGCAAAAAAAGATCTTTTGGGAGCGCAGGCGGTATGAAAAAAAAGAGAGTTTTTATGTCATTTTCCGTGAAACACGCAGGGGCGTATATCCGTGAGAAATTTTCCAAGCCTTTCGAAAAGATCAGGTATTTCTTCCGTTTGATCATATCGACACCTCATTGGGGCTGGATTTTTATTCTCCAGTTGATCAGCGGGTTCGCCAGCTTGTTGGGGCTACCATTGTTGATGCCGGTGTTAGATATGCTGTCCGGAAATTCTTTGAGCGCACAATCATCCAAGTATCTTCAGATCGTTCTCCCGGCATTTAATTTTCTGGGTATCGAGATCAATTTTACATCGACTTTGATCCTGGCCGCTGTTTTGATCATCGGGGGGCAGCTCTTTATTAATGGCGCCTCGCTTCTTGTTTCTTTTATCAGAGAGGGCATGACGCGGTATTATCGCGAAAGGCTTCTTCGTCTTTATGGCTCGGCCCAATGGTCATGGCTGATACAGAATAATTCCGGAGGGATGTTCAATGCAGTGGTGCGTGAAGCGGAAATCGCTTCGGAGGCCCACATGAACGCTCAGCGGGTTTTTATCAATTTTTTTCAGGTCTTGATCCTGTTGTTCATCTCGGCATATATTTCCTGGCAGATCACGATCTTGGCGACGAGCGTTTATTTTTTTGTCGGTCTCTTAAATGTCATCAACGCGAGCTTTATTAACCGCTTATCCCATGTGCTGAATCGAAAGTTTAAGGATTTTTCAACCGACATGATGTCGTTTCAGCACAATAAAAAGTTTATCAAAGTAGCGCTTTTGAGCGAGCGTTTCGGTGATGCCTTTTGCACGCTTATCGATGAGATCACGCGCATTCGTAAACGCCAGATGGCTCTTTTTGAATGGCAGCGGGCGTGGACCGTTATGTCGACGTCGATTTTGTTGATTGTTTTGATATATTTTCATAAACAATTCGCGTTAAGCAATTCGACAT
>CAZAPN010000254.1:0-1606 GCA_964487145.1 uncultured Planctomycetales bacterium
GGTCCACGTGTATATATAGGAAAGGGCGATTAGCTCAGCTGGTTAGAGCGCGTCACTGATAATGACGAGGTCCGAGGTTCAAGTCCCCGATCGCCCACCACTAGGGATTTTTCAGTCCCACAAATCCTATTAAGCTCGTAGATAAGCCCCAAACGGCAGGTTCCAAATCCTAAATTTCGAGTGTATGAAATTCCGTCGGGAAATATCATTTTTTGGAACCTTGCTTGCGAATTTGTTAAATCAAACCATTGTCTTTCAAGATTGCTAATAAAATTATTCGTGTAAGACAAAACGCCTTCAATATCAAATTGCTCAATCCTTGTTTCATTCAAGGATATTTTTGTTGCCATGATTACATTTTCAATTTCTTCCTTGCGTTCCTGGAATTCTTCAAACGTGTATGATCCGTCTTCACGCATTTCAAAAATCCTTTTTCGCTTTTCTTCCAGGGTTGCCAGGTGCTTTTGATACTTTTGAGCATCCCGTTCAAAGCATGAGTCTTTTGCTTTCCATAAATCTAGAGCGGTAGTTTTGAATAAATCCAAAAATTCTTTTTTGGGTGTGATTAAACGCAGATGTTTAATAAAATCACTTTCCAATTTACTTTTGCTTATCGTCTTGCCATACATGGAGCATTCTTTGTTATGGCAGTGGTAATAATAATATTTTCCGCCATGCCCTGTTGAGCAGCTTCCTGTTAATGGATTGCCGCAACTGCCGCATAAAACAGTCGTGCGCAAAGGGAAATAAGGATTTTTTTTGACATGTTTCACGTTCATGTTTTTGCCGGATAAAACCATCTGTATTTTGAAAAGTTCTTCTTTAGTTATCATCGGCTTATGCAAACCGTTGACTTCTTCCTTTGTCCATGGATTAACAAGGATGCCGGCATAGAATTTAAGATGAAGGCCTAGAATTTTGCTGACCAGTTGCGGTTGTGTTTTTTTGCCTCGAATTCTACTGAGTCCCAATTTATCAAAAAGCTGTCTCAATTCGACTTGCGAATAAATTCCTTTGGAAAATTCTTTTAATCCTTTTTGGATAATCGGAAAGATTTGCTCGTTGGGTTTATCGGGTTGATTTTTCTTCTCGCCTCTTTTATTTGCGCCCAGCGGGTCGTAACCGATCGGGGGCAGATGGGGGATTATGCCTTGGCGGATTCTCATCGACATTCCATCAATACATCTTTGAGTTCTCACGGCATTGTCGAATTCGGCGCTTCCGGCTAAAACTGTTTCAATAAATTTTTCCGCCGGATTGTTGCCGATCGGTTCCGTCACGGAATGCAAAGTCACGCCGAAATCAAGGAGTGTTTTTCGCACATAAAAATGATCTTCGGTATTTCTTGCGAAGCGATCCACTTTATAAACTACAAAAGCGTCAACCTTGCCTTTGTTCTTCCGGCAGAATTCGATGGCACGCAGAAACTCGGCGCGCTGGGCAGTTTTCGCCGATGCTCCTTCCTCACGGTAAATGCCGACGACTTCAATGCCTTTGCTTTTGCAATAGGTACGGCAAAGCTCATCCTGATTTTCCAAGGATGTGCCTTTGACTTGTTCTTCGCTGGAGACCCGAATATAGATTATTCCTTTCATATTTTTGTTTT
>CAZAPN010000255.1:0-1605 GCA_964487145.1 uncultured Planctomycetales bacterium
CACCACTGCTCTTTGCTTATCTCTTTTTGTTTTGGCTTTTTCATTAGTTCATCTCCTGTATTCTGTTTAATCTTAGCCATTCATTCATCAGGAATTGCGCCTGGTGATCAAGTAAACGCCGCATCCGTGTGAACATCTCACAACGTGGTCCAGGTGACGCCTTGACTTCGTTTAAAAGCATTTCGTATTCATGATTAAAAAGTGAGTCAGAGTGATCTGACCCAACCATTGACGACAACTCCCTTAACCGTGTGTCAAATTCTTCTGTTTTCATTCTCATTCTCCCTGTTTGGTTTTTATTTAACTATCTCAAGCCTTGGCGCACGGCCTGCCGCGAACCGTCCTTCACCTGCCTGTTTAGCTCTGTCCGATTTTTCTTCCTTGCCGTTTTTCTCACCTTTACGGGCATGACAAAAAGGTGCTGCTGATATTGCCATGCGCGCCCGGCGGTCTAAATCCTCGTTCGGATCACGCATAATTTTTAACATAAATTCCAGAGGCGTCAGATTTTCAGAAGCAGCGGCGGTTTTAATATCCATCACACTATCCGCTTTTTTCTTGCTCTTTGCTTTTGCCCCCTTCGGCCTTCCCGCGCCGATTCTGTATCCACCTTTTGCCATTCTTGATTTCCTCCCGTTTGATTCTTCGCATTTTGATTATTTTGATAAAAAATCAGAAGCGGATATTACTTGCGAATGCGAAAGCAGGCGGTTTCAAACATCGTCGATCCTATAAGGTACAAGGGGGCATTGGTATGTTGTCAATTCCATTACACATTGTTCATCCTTGCACATGATTCTCTTGTCACGTCGCCAAGCGTTCCTGTGCCTGATTAATGGACTATTGTATGACTCCGCTGTTTGCGCCTCATAGAAACGCTGCATGGCTTCTTTTATTCTCTTTTCGCGTTCATCTTTTAACATTGCCCCATCCTCTGAATAACCGGCTGACATTTGCAGTCTGCCAGGTTCCCGGTTTTGATTGCCGGACAGTCATCATCATGCGAAACAGCTATATGGATTTTTTCACCAGGATTTATTTTTCCGGCTGCTTCGATGACTCGTTTTATTTTTTCATCAATGTCTTTTTTCATAATCTTCCATAACGAGACCCGGACACCCGGACACCCGGACACCCCTAAAGGGGTGTGTCCGTGTCCGTCCGGTCTTATGTCCCCGGACATGTCCGGTCAATGTCCGCCCTTTGTCCGTTGTCCGGCAAAGAAAATAATGCGTATAAAATCAACATATTACTTTTGATATGTCCTGTTATTCGTGTTGTCCGGTTCATGTTTTCCATTGTCTGTTTTCCCATTACTATGATTTTAACGTAAATGTCCGGGTTGTCCGGGGTCACTTTTTACCCACCATAAATCGTTTGTTGCTCTCACATGGCCAAAATCCCGCAATTCAGAAACGGCCCTTTTAAATGCTTTCCTTTTAGATTCCGTTGATGATGTGGGCGAAATGCCCGCCGTGTAACAAGCCAGCCGCCAATCATCTATATCAACTCCATTACCACCAAGTGATCGAAGGCAATCAAAAGCAATCTTTTTCGCGCCGGTAAGTGGGCGCGTTCCCGGATCCGTGACCGCCTCAATCCTTT
>CAZAPN010000256.1:0-1596 GCA_964487145.1 uncultured Planctomycetales bacterium
CAAATTATGACCCTAACGGCCTTATTGGCTAGGCATATTACTGTCGCTGAGCTTTTGCGTGTTCCCACTTTAAAAGAAAAAATTAAAAATTCAGAACAACCAGAAAACGCTAATGCCCTTTTATTTTTTTATCCGGTTTTAATGGCCGCCGACATTTTGCTATATCAGGCCACCGACGTCCCCGTTGGCGATGATCAAGTTCAACACGTTGAAATCACCCGCAACATTGCCGAAAGATTCAATAACCGTTTTGGCGAAACTTTTACCTCGCCAAAACCATATTTACCCAAGCAAACAAAACGCATTATGGGTCTTGATAATCCTTCTAATAAAATGAGTAAATCGGCCGCTTCGGAAAATAATTATATTGCGATAACCGACAGTCCCGATGTTATTCGTCAAAAAATTAAACGTGCCGTGACAGACTCGGGTAATGAAATTAAGGCCGCCTCCGACAAACCGGCCATTACTAATCTTTTGAATATTTTTTCTGGCGTGACCGAAAAATCCGTTGAACAAATAGAGCAAGAATTTGTCGGCAAAAATTATGGAGAATTTAAAGACGCCCTTGCCGAAGCCATCATCGCTCACCTCGAGCCAATCCAAAAAAAATATAATGATTTACTGGCCGATCCAGAAAATTTACGCAATATCTTACAAGAAGGGAGTAAAAAAATCGCCCCCCTTGCTCAAAAAACCCTTGAGAAAGTTAAAAAAAAGACAGGCCTAGGGTCTATCTAAAACGCCTATGTCAGAGAGGGAACCACACGACGAACAACAAGAAAGTCTAGAGCTAAAAAGCCATGAGTTTTTGACTGGAATTTTTGTTGATCGATCCAACCCCACCTCTTGCGAGATTGCTGATGAGATTGAAACTAAGGGTAAGATTCCTTTCTCAAGATTCATGGAAATTTCATTGTATGGTAAACACGGATATTATTCGTCAGGGAAGGTTGAAATTGGCACAGCAGATGAGGCAGATTTTATCACTTCCCCTGAAGCATCAAAGCACTTCTGTGCTGGTCTAGCAAAAGAATTGTCAAAAGTCTGGCAAGCCATGGGGCGACCGGCAAAATTCGATGTTGTTGAAATGGGAGCGGGTACAGGTGAAATGGCTTCTCAAATTCTTGATTGGTCAAAATCGTTTTACCCGGATTTTCATAAATGCATAAATTACAATATTCTAGAGTACGGAAGCGGTTTAATACCTCGTCAGCAGTCGAAGTTAACAGACCAGCGAGTAAATTGGGTTAACGGCAATGCTTATCAGCTTCCTTTCTCTGGCGTTAAAGGCGTATTTATTTCCAACGAACTTCCTGATGCTTTTCCGGTTGAATGTGTTGGCAAACTTAATGGAGAATTAAGACAACGATATATTTCAATCAAAGACGGTCAGTGGGTAGAACGATGGGAAGACGTTCAAGAAGATGTACAAGAATACATCGATAGATATAATATCCAAATAGACGAACTTTCAGAGATTGCGGTCAATCTCCATGCTGTCGAATTACAAAAACAACTCGATGCCGCGCTGGAGGAAGGGGCAATCATAAGCATTGATTATGGTTTTATAAACAAAAGATCTCAACCTACGAT
>CAZAPN010000257.1:0-1590 GCA_964487145.1 uncultured Planctomycetales bacterium
CCTGACATTATTTTCATTCCAGGTTTTATTGCCAATGAATCTTTCATATTCGCCCCTGGCAATCAGATAGTCTCCCGCAAACCGGTCCGCATCGGCCTCCAGTTCTTTATCTGCGCAACTAATGCACGCCGTTTTATCCGAACTGATAAAGGTTTCCTTTATCTTTTGTTGCAAGATATGCCGAATTTCATGAAACAAAGAAAACCAGAACACGTCCGCATATAACCTTCTATTATTGATTGCCAGCAAAACTTTCTCGGGATTTATCCACTTTACCGCTCCATTCACTCCCGAATTCTTCAAGTGCGGCAACAAAATGAAGGCAACCCCGCATTCCTGGAAAAGGGCGCATAATCGCGGAAAAAAAGCAGACGGGTCCTGCAACGTCATGGTTCTGATTTCAGGCAGATAGCTTTGCAGCCGCTTCTTATTGAACGGTTTGCAAACCATCTTTTCAGCGCCATTCAAGGCGGTTTGGATCCAGGCATTGGAGCTCACGATATTTTTCTCGGTAACATCTTGAACAGCGGTTTTACAGGCAACCAAAAAATCCTTTTCCCCCAAAACACTTAAAGAGGAAACTTTGAAAAATTTTTGCAGCTCAGCGATTCTTTCCGCGGAATTTCGCGTATCCTTCACCACATGCAAGCGCCGAAAATAGCTGTAATCAAGAATCTTTAAATACCTTTTTTCCTCATCCAGCGCTTTTCGCTTTTTGATTTCCAAAATCTTTTCGGTATAACTCGTCTGAAGATCCAACCACACTTTTACAGAGGTTCCCATCATTTGCGCCAATTTTTGAGCGAGATCATCGGATAAGGATATTTCCGCATTCACCAGTTTGCACAGGGTCTTATCCGTGGTATTTAGCCTTTGGGCAAATTCACTTTGGGTAATGCCCATGTCTTCTATGATTTCTTTCACATAATATCCTGGATGAAACGCGATCAACTCTTCATATTCGATTTTACTCATAGTGATTTGTCACCTCCTCTAGATACACGGATACTATGGTTATGGCGCATGCACCAAAAACCTCTTCATTGGAACAACTTTGCCCATTGCCGTGTTGTGGTGAGAGCACCAATCTAACCCCCGACGTTCTCCCGCCAATATCGATCGCATATTGTCCGTTTCGGCTCCCTTGCAAATCATGAAAATGAAAGGGCGAATAATTCACAACATCCCGCAAGTTGTCGGCAGCCTTGATATAATTTACAGCGGCCAGCAGTTTTTCTGGAATTCCGCCACTGAATTTTTTCTTTGCCTCTTTAAGATTTGTACATACCTTTTCCAGCGACCCCGTCTTGTATTTAATGATCATCGATAAAGAAAGTCCTTCCGTTAGGTTTCTTTACGCGCGATTTCTTGGCTTAAGTATAGCATTCAATTTTAGTTCTTTCAATATTTTTTACCATTTAGGTAATTTTTTATTGGAATATCGTAAAACGGCTCCGGCGATTTTCGCCGGAGCCGTTCGTTGCCGTTTTGCGCCATCCATCATGCGTTGCAGTTTTGCAAGCATTTTCCCCGTTTCCTTTGCGTCACCGCATGCTGGCGGCGATCAATTTCTGGAACCACGCATCGGCC
>CAZAPN010000258.1:0-1578 GCA_964487145.1 uncultured Planctomycetales bacterium
AAGAAATGATTTTTCTCAAGAAGCGGCATGGCATAGGGAATTCCTTCCGCAAAAAGGGTCCCCGAACGGTACACGGGATAACCCGGATCCGGAATCAAGCACACCTGTCCTGGATTGATCACCGCAAGAGGAAGATGCCCAATCCCTTCCTTGGAACCGATCAACGGTAATATTTCCTTATCCGGATCCAGTTTGACGTGAAACCTGCGTTCAAACCAGTCACGGATGGCCACGCGAAATTCCGGCATCCCCTGGTCCAGGGCGTAGCGATGGTTCCTCGGATTTTCAACCGCCTTTTGCATGGCGTGAATAATAAAATCCGGAGTTGGAATATCGGGATCTCCCACTCCAAGATCAATGACATCTTTCCCCTTGGCAATTAATTCACGCTTTTTCTTGTCAATCTCCGCAAAGAGGTAGGGGGGCAGTTTCTGAAGCCGGCCTGTCGGCTCAATGGTAAGCGGTGTTTTAAGCATAAATTTCCTCTCTCGATTTCATGGATTCAAAGATTAAAGGCTCACACTCCAACGGCATTCACGGCGGGAAATTATATCAGACTTTATCCTTTTTGTGGGACTCGTAACCTGTTCCCTTAAACCCGTTCTCGTATACGACGAAACACACAAGAAGAGCTTAACACTCTTTGATCTGTCAGGACAATTTGGAGAGGTCGAATCGGAATTCGGGGTCGATGTCCTTTAACTCCATCGCCAGGGCCCGCGCCTGATCGCGCAATCCGGGGACTTTGCTAACAAGCCAGGACTGATAAACCCCAAGAAACTGGTCCAGTAAATCATCCTTCCGGTTAAGCCGCTCATAACGGTTCATCTGTGTAAAAAAATGATCAAAGGCTTGTTCCCTGAAACAATTGATAAACTGGAAATAATCCTCCTTGATTCGTAAAAGTATTTTCTGATACAGGTCATAGCGTCCTGATATCTTGTCCAGAACCTGTCCTACACCTGTTTTTTTCTGATAAATCCCCTTATGGCAACGAGCCGCATGATCATAGTACTCTACGGCCAGACGGCTAACCCCTTTTTCTGCTTTTTGACAGATCATCCGGTTGATCTCTCCCGGTTTTCCGGCAAAAAGGGTGTTTTGGACGAGCAGATTGTCGGCATTCACCTTGTAGATAAAATAACGAAGCATCGGATCATCGGCCTGGCGTATCCACTCAGACACTTCACCGGGGTCATTCGAAATAAAAGGATCGGCCATATCATGATACTCGGGGAGCGACATAGCGAAAAGCAGATGGGCCAGATAGATGTTGACGTCTTCATCAAAGAAACCACCGCTCGAAAGACCCGGCCCGCTATCCCTCGCCTTTAAAATGGATTCGAGTAAATAATAGATGGCCGATTCCCGCTCATCATTATTTAACTGAAAAAAAAGAAAGTTTTGCTCCGGATTTTTTTGTTCCGTTGATTTATTTTTCATAACGATCTCTTTATAGCATGTTTATCTATTTTGATACTTTTAAGCACTAAAATAAACATAACATGGCAGATTTAACCTGTCAAATTTGTAAAAATTTCATCATTGATTGTAAGTGCTTCAAAACAAACACTTTAG
>CAZAPN010000259.1:0-1565 GCA_964487145.1 uncultured Planctomycetales bacterium
GATGCCCTCAGCTCCGAACACACGGGCCTTGGCCGCATCATCGGGTGTATCCGCATTGGTGCGAATATTCAGTGTCCGGATAGAATCGCAAACTTTTAAGAAATCATTCAAAAGTTTGTTTTCCTCGGCAGCGCTCACCATGCCAAGTTTCCCCTTGTAAAAGGTTCCCTTGGTTCCGTTTAATGTAATCCAATCCCCTTCTTTGAGGACTTCTCCCTTAACCGTCATGGTTTTCGCATGAACATTGACCTCGGCATCCGCGCATCCGACGATACAGCATTTTCCCCAACCGCGAGCCACCAAGGCGGCATGAGAAGTCATCCCTCCGCGAGCCGTTAAAATGGCTTCGGACGCTCTCATCCCCTCAACATCTTCGGGATTGGTTTCTTCACGGACTAAAATAACTTTCTTACCATTTTTAAACCAATTCACGGCTTCAGCCGCCGTAAAAACAATCTGACCGCAGGCGCCCCCAGGCCCCGCCGGAAGACCTTTAGCCAAGGCTTTGGCCACCTTCTCTTCCTTCGGGTCAATGATGGGATGCAATAACTCGTCCAACTGAGCGGGTGTCACACGGCTGACAGCCTCTTCTTTATTAATCAACTTTTCGTTCAGCATATCCATGGCCATGCGGACCGCGGCTGGACCGTTTCTTTTTCCGGAACGACACTGAAGCATGAAAAGCACGCCTTCTTCAATCGTAAACTCGATATCCTGCATATCTGAATAATGTTTTTCGAGTTTTTTACGGATCACCTCAAGCTTTTTATAGGTCTCTGACATTATTTCTTCAAGCGTTTTCAAATGCTTGTTATGCTCGCTTTGAGAATAGCCGTTGATCGGCGCCGGGGTACGGATTCCGGCGACAACGTCTTCACCTTGGGCGTTCACTAAATATTCTCCATAGAACGCATTGTCTCCGTTGCCGGGGTTCCGTGTAAAAGCAACGCCGGTTGCCGAGTCATTGCCCATATTTCCAAATACCATGGTTTGCACATTGACCGCAGTGCCCCATTCATCGGGAATCCCTTCAATCCGACGATACGACACAGCCCGACGGCCCTGCCAAGACGAAAAAACAGCGCTAATCCCGCCCCAGAGTTGCTCCTGGGCATCTTCAGGAAAATCTTTTCCTAAGACCTCTTTGACTTTGGCTTTAAAGGCATTACAAAGTTGTTTCAGATCTTCTGTCTTCAACTCAGAATCATCTTTGATCCCTTTATCTTTTTTCACTTTACTCATGATATGCTCGAGCTGCTGACGAATCCCTTTGCCTTCGGCAGGTTCGATCCCAGCCGCTTTTTCCATAACGACATCGGAATACATCATAATCAAGCGTCGATAAGCATCATAAACAAACCTCTCGTTGCCGGTTTTACGGATAAGACCGGGGATGGTTCTTTCATTCAATCCAACGTTCAAAACGGTTTCCATCATCCCGGGCATGGATTTACGCGCACCAGAACGGACAGAAACTAACAGAGGATTTTCTGCGTCCCCAAATTTTTTACCCATGATCTGCTCGACCTTTTTTAAGGCCTTGGCGACTTCTTCTTTAAGGCCGG
>CAZAPN010000260.1:0-1555 GCA_964487145.1 uncultured Planctomycetales bacterium
CACCTTGACCTCTCGTCCATTCGAGGGTTCTTTTCCCGCTTCGCGCCCGATGCCAGCGTCTCGGTTGAAGCGACGAGAAGCTGGTACTGGTTCGTCGACCTCCTGCAAGACTTAGGTCTATCGGTTAATCTCGTTCATCCTAAAAAAACTCGTATCATCGCAGAGAGCACCATCAAAACTGATAAAATCGATGCCTCTGTTTTAGCCCACCTTGATCGCTGCCAATTCCTGCCAAAAGCTTTTATCCCCGATTTAGAATCTCGTTCCTCACGGGAACTTTTACGCTATCATCTAAGCCTTGTTAAATTTAGAACGGCCACCAAAAATAAAATCCATGCCCTCCTTGCCAAACTCAACATCCATCACGCCTTCTCCGATCTCTTCGGCAAGACCGGTCGAGAATTCCTCAGCAACCTTGCTTTGCCCGATGTCTTTCGGCTCGAACTTAACGGCTACCTAAGTCTCCTGGAACACCTTAAAGAATCGATTGATGCTGTAGCGCTTGTCATTCAAAATTCTTGCAGGCATTCCCCCATGGCTTCTCGTCTCTTTAATGTCCCGGGATTAGGCCACTTTAGCGCGTTGCTTCTGGCCGCCGAAATCGCCGACATCCATCGTTTTGCATCCTTTAAAAAATTCTGCGCTTATTCCGGCCTTGCTCCTTCCACTCATCAATCCGGATCAAAGATTTACCACGGCCGCATTATAAAAGATTCAAATGCCTATATCCGTTACGTCTTGATCGAAGCCGTCAGCCATGCCATCAAAAAAGACAATTCTCTTTACTGGTTTAATCGTCGCATCGCAAAAAAACATGGCGCCAATAAAGCGCGTATCGCAACCGCGCGTAAATTAGCTAAAATTATTTTTTTTATGCTCTCGAAAAATCAAGATTATTATCCTAACAAAACAATTTTTCACTCCCGGGTGAGTCCGTACACGAAGCTGGGCACATCTTTATGCTAGCCCGTTAGATTGATTGGAACCCCGGGACCGGATCTTTATCATGTGCCTTTGTGCACGAATAGATGCTTGGGACCTCCCTTCTTAAGGGAGTGAACTCTGGATATGTTTTGTCCGGTTATGTCAAAGAACTTGACAAAGGAGCCTTTTTCATAGATGCTTCGTGAGCATTCATTTCTCCGCTGATTACAGAGAACCGCCTTAGTAATGGAACCCGTGTTTCTTTCGTAACGCATCGAGGCGGTTGCAGTGCTGACTACCTTTAAACTTTCATTATTTTTTAGAAAAGTCAGTAGATAATCATTGATTCGCCCCTCGATGTCTTGCAATCGCCCTTGGCCCGAAGGCCAACGGGTCGGGTCTCGCAATGACACACAACCCTTGCCAGTCAAAATTTCCATATCCCACCTTTGTCATGTGCGGTTTCCATAAAATTTTTGACACCATCGAAAAAACAAATTGATCTGTCCTTCACGCTATTTACGACGATTTATCATGATAATCCGCCAATAATTTTCGAATATCATGTTCCGCGTTGCGCGCGATCTGTGTGCAGGCATAAACGATGATCGAAAACTGCCAGCAATCTTCA
>CAZAPN010000261.1:0-1553 GCA_964487145.1 uncultured Planctomycetales bacterium
GGTTGCAAAAACCACCAGGTCTGCGTCCTGAACAACTTTTTTAATGTCCTGATAGCCGCTGTCAATCACGCCATTCTTAATGGCCCATTCTGTATTCGCCGGTTTTTGCGAAAACCCGACAACCTCACGGGCCAAACGCTGTTTACGAATGGCCTTGGCCAATGACCCGCCGACAAGACCCACGCCAATAATTGAAACCTTACGAAACAATATCGGCCCGTTGCCTTGATTATGTTCATGACGTTTTCTGAAAAATTTCATCCGATTAAACATGCCCCCCCCTAAATAAAAGTTAAAATTCGCGTGAAACCGCCTCCGCCACAGCCCTGACCTGTTGCATGAGGGTCACAAATTTCTCCGGGATCAAAGACTGCACACCGTCAGAAAGGGCCTCCTCCGGATTCTCATGCACCTCAATGACAAGCCCATCACACCCTGCGGCAACCGCAGCCAAGGAGACGCTGGGCACTAAACCCCAATGACCGGTGGCATGGCTCGGGTCAACCATGATGGGAAGATGCGAAAACTGCTTAACAACCCCCACCGCATTAATATCCAAGGTATTACGCGTGGCCGTTTCAAAAGTGCGGATCCCTCGCTCGCAAAGGATCACGTTAAAATTGCCGTTCGAAACAATGTATTCCGCTGACATCAAAAATTCTTTAATCGTGGCACTTAAACCGCGTTTTAATAAAATCGGCTTCTGCATCATCCCCACCTCTTTAAGAAGAGGAAAATTCTGCATATTCCGTGCACCAATCTGCAGCACGTCCGTGTAACGGCTGATCAATTCCAGTTGCCTGGAATCCATGACCTCTGTGACCGTCGGGAGTCCCGTGACCTCCCCCGCCTCCTTCAAGTACTTCAATCCTTCTTCACCCAACCCTTGAAAATCATACGGTGAAGTTCTTGGCTTAAATGCCCCCCCACGCAACATGGTCGCCCCGGCTGCCTTGACTTTTTTGGCAACCGAAATTAACATTTCCCGGCCTTCAATTGAGCACGGGCCTGCAATCACCGTCAATTTTTTCCCGCCGACAACCACATCGCCCTTGATCTTCACCAAAGAATTTTCTTTTTTAAATTCCCTTGAAACTAAACGATACGGCGATAGAACCGGCATCACGGTCTCGACGCCCGGGAAGACCTCCAGGGGCGTTACGCGCAAAACATCTTCGGGTCCGATAAATCCAATCACCGTGCGCTCGACCCCGCGGGAAATATGCGCCTTTAACCCCAGCTTATCGGCCTTTTTGACAATATGTTGGATTTGCTCTTCTGTCGCATCTTTTTTGAGTATAACAATCATGGCGATCTCCAAATCAAAAAATTAATAAAAATTAACAAAATTTGACCTGCAGGATTAATCATAAAAAATTTACGTCAAGTCTCGCGATCTGACCACAGGCCAAGCGAGCCAATCTCTATCTATCTCTCCGTCTCCCCGCTTTGCCTATGCGGCAAGAACGTTCTTTAGTGCCCTGATCAATTTTTGATTTTCTTTTTTAGTGCCGATCGAAATTCTGATAAATTCCTCTAATCCCCAAAAAGTC
>CAZAPN010000262.1:0-1549 GCA_964487145.1 uncultured Planctomycetales bacterium
GAGAAGTAAACATCCGATACGGCTCTTCGGTGCCCTTGGTCACTAAATCGTCAATTAAGACCCCAGTATAAGCCTCGTGCCTGCCTAAAATAAAAGGTGGCTCATTTTTCACTCTTAAAGCCGCGTTAATACCGGCCACAATCCCTTGGGCCGCCGCTTCTTCATATCCGGTTGTCCCGTTGATTTGTCCGGCGAGGAAAAGATTTTCGACACGTTTGGTTTCCAAAGACGGTTTTAACTCTGTCGGCGGGATAACACCATGCTCAATGGCATAACCATAGCGAAGAATCTTTACGTTTTCAAGTCCCCGAATCGAATGAACCATTTGTTCCTGAGCCTCGGCCGGGAGCCCCGTTGAAATTCCGTTTGGATAATAAACATCAGTCTCTATTCCTTCAGGCTCTAAAAAAACATGATGGCTTTTTTTATCGGCAAACTTCACGATCTTATCTTCCACGGACGGGCAATAACGCACCCCCGTCGATTTAATCCGTCCCGAATACATGGGCGTCAGATGAAGATTGGCGCGGATAATGTCATGGGTTTGTTCATTGGTCGTCGTGATATAACAAGGCTTCAATTCTTGAGGGAGCTTTTGCGTGCGGAACGAAAACGGCATCGCATTCAGGTCCGAGTCTTGCCGAATCATGCCTTCAAAATTAATTGTTTTCCCATCCAAGCGCGGTGGAGTCCCGGTTTTAAAATTTAAAATTTCAAAACCACTGTTTTTAAGACTTGCCGCTAAAAGGGTTGACGCCGGCTCATGGATGCGGCCCCCAGGGGTAATCTTATCGCCGACATGAATCCGGCCGTTTAAAAAAGTTCCGGTTGCAATCACAACGGTTTTAGACAAAATTTCTTCCTGTTGAACGGTCTTAATTCCGACCACTTGACCATTCTTCACAAGCAATTCAGCCACTTCCACAGGCAAAATCGTCAGATGCTCTTGATGGCGGATGATATTTTGCATATATTCCTTATAACGCTTGCGGTCTGATTGGCAACGCGAAGACCGCACCGCGGCTCCTTTCGAAGCATTAAGTTGACGAAACTGAATGCCAGTCGCATCTGCCGCCCGCCCCATTTCTCCGCCTAAGGCATCGATTTCTTTGACGAGTTGACCTTTGCCCACTCCGCCAATCGCGGGATTACAACTCATTTCCCCGATCGTATCAAAAAATAAAGTGGCGATGAGCGTTGAACAGCCCATACGACTTGAGGCCAAGGCCGCTTCAACGCCGGCATGTCCGCCGCCAATAACTATAATATCAAAACCATTTCTTTTCATATCATTCCTTCAATTGGCGGCGAGACCTCGCTAAAGGCGGGCCCCCCGCCAATCACAATAATATCAAAATTAGATGTCCTCATGTCTTCCTTCTCGTATTGACGGAGAGATCTCGCGCTCGGCGGAGCCAGCTCCAATCACAATGTAATCAAAAGAATGATTTACCATAGATATTCAACTGGATTAATCATGATTATTCGTCTTATCGTCTTGTGCTAAAGACGAAAAATGTATTTAAAGCAGTAAAGAAAAATAGGATGG
>CAZAPN010000263.1:0-1548 GCA_964487145.1 uncultured Planctomycetales bacterium
TTTTTCTTCTCGGCTCTTCTCTTCCTGTCCCTCATAGGGTTTTTTGTCTATTCCCTCCAATGCCGTCTCGTATTCTTTATCTTGATCGGTGTTAGTCAGGTTGTGATTCTCTTGTTTTTGCTTCCTTTCCGCGCCCGCCTTTTAAAGACAAAGGCCGAGTTCGAATTAAAACGGCAAGATCTTCAAGAACAGTCGAATCTTTTAAAAGCTGACATGGATCATGAACAGGCCATTCTGGATTCTCTCCAGAAAAAAATTGAAAATTACTCTCAGTTGAAACACTTAATGGAACAGCTGAGTGTTTGTCTTTCGCTCGAAGATACCATCAATACGTTCCATAAAGCGGTTGATGCGTTATTTGAAGATCATCGGGATATTACGACCATCTTTTATTTGCTTGACCCAAAGACCGGAGAATTAGGGATTTTTTCAGCGCAAAAAAAGCAGCGGCGCATTAATATCAAGTCCAAAGCCGGCGACATGTTCGATGAATGGTTATTAAGGAAAGTCCAGCCCTTATTGGTTGAAGATGCCCGAAGTGATTTTCGCTTTGATGCGGAAAATCTTCCCAAGGAAGATCACCGTTCGATTAATTCTGTCATGAGCGTTCCGTTGATCATCAATAAACGTGTTTTTGGAATTTTTCGTCTGGATAGTCCTTTGGAAAAAGCTTTTTCCATGGAAGATTTACGGTTCCTTACGACATTGGGAGACTTGGCTGCCTTGGCGATCGGGAATGCTCAGCTATACGAGCGCATTGAAGACATGGCCATTAAAGATGGCCTTACGGGGCTTTATTTAAGACGTTATTTGACAGAACGGTTAGGGGTTGAAATGAGTCGCCAGCTTCGTCATAAAAAGGAACTGTCTTTCCTGATGATTGATTTAGATAAATTCAAGCTTTATAACGATCAATATGGTCATATGGCTGGGGACCGTGTCTTGAAAGAGCTGGCCGTTCTTTTACGGGAAAGTTTTTCTAGCCCCGAATATTTTATCAGTCGTTACGGAGGAGAAGAGTTTGCGGTTGTATGTCCGGATTGCGCGAAAGAGGAAGCGATTAAGTTGGCGGAAAAATTCCGTAAGACCGTTCAATCGCGCGAAATTATTTTGCGGAAACATAAAACGCACATGACGGTTTCTGTCGGGGTCGCCGCCTTCCCAACGGATGCTTTGACTCAAGACGAATTGATTCATTTGGCGGATCAAGCTATGTATGAGGCAAAAAATAAAGGAAGAAATTGCGTATGTGCGCATTGATGGCATTTTTTTTGGTGATTTTTGTTTTCCTTGTTTTTCTCTTTGTGAAAAGTTTTATCACAGAATCTGAACGAATTCTTTCGGCTTCCTTGGAACTAGAGAAGGATGATTTTGAAAAATTAAAAAGTGAAAAGGGATCTTCCCATGATCAGAAGAGTCATTTGGCCCACGATGTTGATCAGATTATGACGCTTTATGAAATATCGAAGGAGATTACGCGTAAATACAATGAGGAGGAAGCGTTCGCGTATTTTAAAGAGAAGCTGAGAAAAAATGTCCCTTTCAAAG
>CAZAPN010000264.1:0-1538 GCA_964487145.1 uncultured Planctomycetales bacterium
GGAGTTCTCGATTCCGAGATTTCTCGCTGAGCCGGGACCGCCGTTGTCCTTGTGGAAATAGCGGATTTTTCCGGCGAAGCGGCCAAGGACGCCTCCCACATCCTCCGGCGAGCCGTCATTGACGAGGATGATCTCCGTGTTTTCATATGTCTGGCGGACGGCGCTTCCGACCGCTTCCTCCAGCCAGCCCGCCCCGGCGTAAAAAGGGATGATGACGCTGACTTTAGGCGTCAACCGCCCGTGAATCTGATCGAATCCCTTAAAAAGTCCAAGCATTTCTTATCCGGCCAAGCCATCGCATCGGCCGATTTGATATTTTTTCGGGAGACCCTATCAAAAGAAATCAGCGCTTCTTCGCCAAAACGATATTAATCATCCCGGAATTGGGAACAATCGACGAGGCCACACGATAAAGAGGATTCATCACATGTCGAAGAATCGACGCGCCTTTCGGCAGAGAGATATGCGTATCCGCAGAGCGTGTCATTAAAACATTAAATCCATAGTGATGGACAATATCGATTGTCTCGGCCATCGTGTACTCCCGCACATGACCGAAACCGTGGACCCAGATTCCGTCCCCATGTGAAGACGCCGACTTTTCCTCTTTGTACACTCGATACACCGGATCGAGCACCGCCTTCCCCATAATCGCTTTGATGCGTTTGCTGAGCATCGCGATATTTGGAAGAGAAAAGACCAGAATCCCTCCCGCTCTAAGAATTTTTTTTATTTCCGAAAACACTTTTCCCGGGCCTGTATTCAAATGTTCAAAAACCTCCGTAAAAACGACCATGTCCATCTGACCGGGAGAAAACGGGATTTCATCTTTTAAAAGGTCACACACGCAATGCTCTATTCGATTTTTATGACATCGATCCGCTAGGAGCGAAGTGAGATCAATCGTGAACATCCGTACATTTGGAAAACACTTTCGATAAACAAACGTCATCGGCGAAGTACCAATATCAAGAATCGCCGATTCCTTCCCTTTGGGCAATATCCTCAGGCCTTTTTGGATCATGAGGACATTCTGCCGGACAGATTCCTTATGGTTTATGAAATATTGTTTTTCGACGTTTCGGCTTTGTCCCAAACAGTTGTCGTCCGAAGAAAGGGATATTTCCATAATCACTTTTTCAAAAGAGGCCTTGAAATCCGGATCATCTTCGCGTGAATGCCGCCATTTAATACTACGGCGCGTCACGTTTATTTCATTCCTTTTTCTTCAAGGATTCTCACTAATTGTTTTGCGTGCCGTTCCTTTTTATCGCATAAATAAGCGATGATCGTCTTTGTTCCTTTTTCCGCGATGCTGGATTTATTATCGTAGTCCTGCAAAACACTCAGGATCGTTTTTGCAATATGCTCAGGATTTTTTCGCAAGATCCGGTAGCAATTATACCCATCTTTCATCAAATACGGGATCGTTCCGACGAACGTCGTGAGGATCGGAGTTCCGGCGATCATGGCTTCATACAGGACCCGCGGAAAGCCCTCATGGCGCGTCGGGAGAACGAAGAGGTCGGCTTGCCGGT
>CAZAPN010000265.1:0-1528 GCA_964487145.1 uncultured Planctomycetales bacterium
CCAGAAAAGGAAAAACGGCCATGGGCAAAAAAATTCTTGTGATAGATGATGAAGAATTGATTACAAAAAGTCTTGTCCTTGCCCTCGAGAAAAGCGGCTATGAGGTGCTCGTGGCTAAGCGATGTGATGATGCTTTGGCGATGGCGGAAGCGATTGATTTTGATCTTATTATCAGCGACATTCGAATGCCCGGGATCGATGGCATTGAAACTGTTCGGCGGATTCTTGATTTGATGATCACACGTAAAATAAAGCAGGCTCCCAGGATTTTTATGACCGGGTATGCCGATCCATCAGCGGAGGAAAGCGCCGAAACATTGAAACCCAATGCATATATTCTGAAACCATTCGATCTTTTAGAATTTTTAGCTCAAGTCAAAAAAGCCCTAGGAGAATAGTCCATGCTCAAACTGGAAGATCTTTTTAAGGCGCAGGAAAAGTCATTGCTAGGGAAGATAAAGACCTACAAAGCAGTTGATCGAGAAATTGGGCAGTATCTTGCGAAGAATCCAGACGAGTGGGGACGGTTCCAAAGTGATTTTAACGGTGAACTCAATGGAATTTTTCGAGAGATTATGATGTTTGAAAAACAGCAGTTTGCTAAGGGGGATGAAGATAGTGTCTATAAGCTGAAAAACTTGTTTACATCACGGTTGCGAAAGGAGTTTTTACACGGAGATTATGTTGTTTGGAGTCTGAATAAGCCTTACGGTTATGCGGGTGATTTTAAAATCATCGATGATATTTACCGCAATGACCCTCAAACGCAGGGAATGGGAAGGTTATTTGATAATTACTATCAGGCGGCTGCGATATCAGTTGCGGTTAGGAACCGTAAGGAGGATTTTAAAAAAATAATTTTTTCAACGGTCAAATCCTGTGGGAACGAAGAAGTAAAAATAATGGATCTTGCCTCAGGCCCGTGCCGCGAGATTCAGGAATTATTGGTAGAAGAATTGAGCGACTATCCAGGCGTTACATTTGATTGTTACGACCAAGACGAAAATGCATGGAATTACGCGAAGACTTTATTAAAAAAAAATGTTCAGCGGGTGAGGTTTTTAAAGGAAAACGTCGTTCGGATTGCTTTGAGGAAGAACATTGAAGAACAAATGACTCAGAAATATGACCTGATTTATTCAACAGGTCTTTTTGACTATCTAGATAAACGTATTGCGACGCGACTCGTTGAGAATCTCCGAAAGCTTTTAAAGCCGAACGGTGTTTTGGCGATTTCAGATGTCCGCGAAAAATATAAGAATCCTTCAGTTCATTTTATGGAATGGGTTGGGGATTGGAACCTTGTTTATCGGCCCGACAAAGAATTTCGCCAGATTTTTATCGACGCCGGATTTTCTGAAAAACAGTTGTCGTTTGGGGCGGATCAGCAAGGCGTTTTGCAGTATGTTCTTGTGAGAAATGACTGATGGATCGTCCTGACGAAGATCTAGAAACCGTCAGTGAGAAGGTTGAGTGGACGACCGGAGAAATTTGTCTTACGGGGAAGGTTTGTCGTCCAAGAGATTTA
>CAZAPN010000266.1:0-1517 GCA_964487145.1 uncultured Planctomycetales bacterium
AACCCGGAATCGGAATATCATACGGAACGGCTAAAATGTCCTGAGTATCAATCCATCGAGGACAAAGCCTACCCCGCTTATCCTGATACATTTCAATCCGTCCATAAAACTTAACGTTGACCTGATATTCCATGCGGGCAAACTCCCACGGACTTCCTAAACGAAGCCATTCATCCGGGAGTTCGATTTGATGCCCGTCTTTAATTTTTTGATTAAAAATCCCGTAATCGTATCGGATGCCGTAGCCGTGCGCCGGAATCCCCAGGGTCGCCATTGAATCCAAAAAACACGCCGCTAAACGGCCCAAACCGCCGTTACCTAAACCCGCGTCAAGCTCCTGGTCTCGAATTTCTTCTAAATCAAAACCTAATTCTGCTAGAGCTTGATCGGCTTCTTTTTCCAAACCAAGATTATACACATAGTTTCCGAGAAGACGGCCGATGAGAAATTCCATGGATAAATAATAGACGCGCTTGACGTTTTGCTTGTGATACCGTTGTTGCGTCTGGATCCAACGCTCAACAATTCGGTCGCGAATCGCGAGTGCGAGTCCCCAAAAATTATCGTTGGATGTCGCGGAATATTGATCTTTGGATAGCGAATAAATACGATTGACCAAGAAAGATAATTTTATCCCCTTGGCAGTCATGTCCTTATGAAGGTCTTTCCAATCTTCCTTAGCTCTGACAAAGGTCTTTTTCATTTTAACCTCTTGGATTTTTTAATGACATCTAAATAATAGAAGGGTCTGATTAGCCTTTGATTCCCCACCACTATTCTATGTAAAATTCCTTATCTGTCTAGCAAACTTTTGTTTTCCGATTTCCCTGGCAGGCTTTGATTTACGTCAGAAAATCAGGGCGAATTCTTCTTAAGGAGGCGCGGATTTTGCCGAAGGAATTGGGCTCTCCAACAGGCCTCGATTGAGTGTCCGCCAACAAAAATAGATATTTTTTTATTCCCATAACGGACTTCCTCGATCACCTGATCTTGAGGGCCAATCGGATAAGCGAGCTGGCCATCCATGATGGTCGCCTGTAAATCTCTCACCCCGATAAAAATGGTCCTTCGTAACGGAAGATTGATCAAGCCCGCATAATTTTTAATCCCTCCATAGGTGCAGGGAAAACCATAGATCATCACCTCAAAACCCTGCCGGACATAACCCAATTCTGGAATCGCTAACATCTGGGCAATCGTAAACGGAGCGACAATAAGAAAATTCTGATATTTCCGTTCCAAAAGCTGGACGAAACGCTGGTTCAACTTGAGGTCTGTGCGATACTCTAAACTTCTTTCCAAAAAGACATGGTCATTCTGGGGCATGGTGCCGTGAAAATAACCGTAGGAACCAAGGAGGCTCAAAATAATGACAACAACCAGGGCGATGCGTCTTAATTTTTCCCATCGAATGAAAAGGCTCAACACATAAACCCAGCCAAAGACCATAAACGGATACGCCACAATTCTGTATCTGTACGAAACAACAGAAAAATTCAAGAAAAGGACAAACCACA
>CAZAPN010000267.1:0-309 GCA_964487145.1 uncultured Planctomycetales bacterium
CAAAGATTATGGATATGGAAGCCATCCGCCGGGCTTTAATTCGAATTGCCCACGAAATTCTCGAGAAAAACAAAGGTACCCAGGATTTATGTCTGATCGGGATTCGCACGCGCGGCGCATTCTTAGCCGAACGGCTCAATAGCTGCATTCAGCAGATTGAAGGGAAAAAAGTCCCGGTCGGGATCTTAGATATTACTTTGTATCGCGATGATTTGACTTCGATTGGGGCGCAACCTTTGGTGCGCGAAACCCTCATTGATTTTGATATTACGGACAAAAAAGTCGTTCTTGTCGATGATGTCCTGTATA
>CAZAPN010000267.1:319-1508 GCA_964487145.1 uncultured Planctomycetales bacterium
CGATGCCCTTGTCGATTTTGGGCGTCCGTCCAATATTCAGCTTGCGGTCTTGATTGACCGGGGCCATCGCGAACTTCCGATCCGTGCGGATTACGTCGGGAAAAATATTCCGACGGCGGAGAATGAAAATATTCAGGTGAGACTCAAAGAATCCGATAAATTCGAAGATGAAGTCATCCTCGAGATAAGGAAAGACTAAGATGAAATGGACAAAACATAATTTGTTGGATTTGCAGGAGCTTAGTAAAGAAGAAATCGAACTTGTTTTGGAAACGGCCAAGTCTTTTAAAGAGGTTTCTAGCCGTGAAATCAAAAAAGTTCCGGCCCTGCGCGGAAAAACTGTTGTGATGCTTTTCTTCGAGCCTTCGACACGCACGCGCACTTCCTTTGAGCTGGCCGCAAAACGTTTGTCTGCCGACACCATCAATATTGCCTCGAGCACAAGTTCCGTCACAAAAGGAGAATCTGTTTTAGATACAGCCAGAAATATTGAAGCCATGAATGTGGACTTGATTGTTGTCCGGCATAAATGCGCGGGTGTTCCCAAAATTTTAGCGGACCATTTAACGCCGGCTGTGGTGAACGCCGGAGACGGTTGCCGGGCCCATCCAACCCAAGGATTGCTTGATCTTTTTACCATTCAAGAAAAATTAGGGCGTATCGAAGGATTAAAGGTCAGCATTGTCGGTGATATCTTGCATTCGCGGGTTGCGCGGTCGAATATTTGGGGTTTAAAAAAGCTAGGAGCTCATGTGACTGTTTGCGGCCCGGCCACACTCATCCCAGTGGATATCGAAATGACAGGGGTTAAGGTGACCCATAACATCGATGACGCGATTAACGGCGCGGATGTTTTAATGGCCTTAAGGCTTCAGAAAGAAAGACAGTGCGAAAGCTTTTTGCCGTCGCTTCGGGAATATGCCCGGTTTTTTGGCATAACAAACGAACGCTTAAAAAACGCAAAAAAAGATATTTTGATTATGCACCCTGGACCCACGAATCGGGGGGTGGAGATTTCGGCCGAAGTTGCCGACGGAAATTATTCGGTGATTTTAGAGCAGGTGACCAATGGGGTTGCTGTCCGGATGGCGATTTTATACCTTTTATTGGGGACCAAAGATGAAGAAATTGTCGAAGATAAAGAAGGGAGAAGTTCATAACATGTCGCTACTTATTAAAAATGGACTGA